>DOPS01000001.1:19759-28170 GCA_003512645.1 Desulfosporosinus sp. | reverse complement strand
CCATCCATGATTTGATGAACACTCTCCAGATTAGAAAAAAAGTAGGGAAGATCCCAGATCTGCCATTGAGGAAATAATTGAGAAACTTTAGAGGTCGCCGGAGCAATCATTTGCACATCTCCCCTGCTCAAGGCCTCAAATTCTTCACCATCTTTGAAGAGCTGAGAATTTGGAAACACTTGAACTTCAATCGAACCGCCAGACCTCTCCCTGATTAGATTCGCAAAACGTATGGCCGCTAAACCTTTGGGTGTGTTTTCCTCAACCACGTGGGAAAATTTAATGATAATCTTTTCTTCTTTATTGACTTGCTGCCCATCGAAGACCCTAGTACCACACCCTGATAATCCAAATACAACGATGAGGAGGATGAAAAGCCAGCTATTTCTAGCCATAGGTTTTACTCCTTCTGATTCTGTTTTATGAATATTTGTATTGTATTGTATTTTCAGATTATTCACAATCTTTAGGTCCTTTTGATATAATTAAGGTCATATTGGTCTACAGCACAACGTCTACTCACTAATTTTAATTAAAAAAAAGTTGCACTCTAAAGTACAACTTTGTATTTGTTGATGGGTCTACCTACAGTGCCATATTGGGTCTCCAATAACACTCGGTTATTTTTTTCCAGATACTCTAAATACCTACGCGCGGTGACACGCGCTAAACCCGCTCCTTCGGCAACTTCCTCTGAGGATAGTCCTACCTGGCTTTCTTTAAGAAAATTGTAAACTTGTTGTAAAGTAATCTCACGTAATCCTTTGGGTAAATCTTCGCGACTACGATTTAAGGTCGATTCATGAGGGGGATGAATCTTAATCAAACGGTCCAGATCCTCTTGATTCATTTCCCAGCGATTTCGAAACTGCTCTGAGTATGAATAATAATTGTTAAGAGCAGTATGGATCCGATCATATTTAAAAGGTTTAATAATATAATCTACCACTCCAAAGCGCAAACCGGCTTGAACCGTTGCCACATCTTGAGCAGCCGTGATCAAGATGATGTCCGTGGGTAACCCTAGACGACGAATCTCTCTGAGAACTTGAATACCATTTAAATCCGGCAGGTAAATATCTAGAATGACTAAGCGTGGTCTTAAATCTTGGATGATTTCTAAGGCCATTTTACCCGTTTTAGCCTTACCACAAATTCGAAATCCTCCAATTCTCTTGATAAATCCTTCATGGACTTCCATGACCATCGGATCGTCTTCAACAAGGACTAAGTCAATCAGATTCATGGTTTCACCCCCTTTCAAACCTCTTGCCTACGTTGTTGCTTAGTACGATTACGACTAAACCATTTTCAAGGGTAACTTAACTCCAAAACGCGTACCCCATTTTCCAGACTCTAGCTCCATAGTCCCCCCCAACATTTCTACTGTTTGTCTAACCAAGGACAGACCAATTCCCCGATTATCTGTTCCTTTGGTTGAAAATCCCCATTGGTAAATTCTTGCTTGATTTTCGGGAGTAATACCTACCCCAGTATCTTCAACACTCAGAACTAATTCTGTCTGTTCTTGTTTGATACGACAGTGAACTTCTCTTAGCTCGCTGCCCACAACCGCTTCCATGGCATTTTCCAATAAGTTCCCTAAAATAATGGTCAGTGTGTTATCGTCAAAATCCTCCGGCAATTCTAATAAACTAGAATCCGGATCAAATACAACATCGACCTTAAGTTCTTTGCCGCGGTTATATTTACCTAAAAGTAACCCCGCGACGCTGGGATGTTTAATCTTGCTGCTTAAAAATCTGGTTACCTCTTGTTGTTCCTCAGTAACTTGATAAATATAATCCATGGCTACTTGAGCTTTGCCTAACTGAATCAGCCCCGCAATAGTATGCAATTTATTTAACGATTCATGATTTTGTACTCGGAGGGCTTCGATAAATGTTCTAACCCCGGTTAATTCCTCGGCCATTTTACGCACTTCAGTTTTATCTTTAAAGCTAATCACACGCCCTACGATTCGATCTTTGACTCTCACTGGTAAAATATTAACAAGCACCCAGGTTTGGTGAAGAATAAGTTCCGTTGTTTGGGAAGGATCATTGGCTTCTAATAAATCCGTAAGAACATTGAATACCACAAGCTCTTTTAATCGAAGTCCCAGAACCTTGTCAGTAACCCCAGCCATTCGACATGCTTTTTGGTTAATGACTGTAATCCGGTTCTCCACATCCAACGCCACGACCCCATCATCCATAGCTTGAAAAATTGCCACGCGCTCTTCTAGCATTCTAGCTATTTCATTAGGTTCTAGTGAAAACATATTCTTTTTGATATTGCTGGATAGATAAAACGAACCAAGAATGCCTAATGCCAACCCTATTAATAAGGAAGAATAAAGTTCCAGTCTTATGGTACTAATTATTTCTCTTATGGTAGGTACAAGAATTCCAACCGCTACGACACCCACTTGACGAGTGCCTTCATCCGTCAGCACAGGTACGAAAGCACGCACAGACGGTCCTATAACTCCAACGGCTTGGGAGAGATATTCCTTTCTCTGTAGAGAAGGTTCCTCATCCCCATCATTAAAGACGGTCCCGATACGGTCTAAATAAGGATGGGAGTACCTTATCTTTTCCATATTAAAAATAACGATATATTCTACCCCGGTCGCAATACGGATCCGCTCAGCAAGGGGTTGAATTACCTTAGAGCCATCCGCTTCACTCAGATTCTCCTGCACCTCTTCTAATTGTGCCACTGTTCGTGAAATCGCGATGGCTCGATGTCCAATTTCCTGTTCCATTTTATCCGTAATTCGGGACACAATAATCACTCCCGCCAAAAGGACGGATAAAAAAACTAACAGGAATGAGAGCATTGCGATTTTTGTTCCCAATTTTAGATGGGGAATTTTCAACCGCCACTCCCCCCTTTGATAAATCTGAATAATATATATTAATTCGTCAATTTTGTCATAATCCCTTCTAAATTAAATTCCATATTTATTCCCAGAAGTTTATACTGTATATTTGTTAATTTCCTCTTGTCAACGAACGAATAAAGTGTTAAATTTATATATATTCAAATGGAGCAAAGACGCTCTTTGAAGATTAATGTATAATCTTTGAGGGAGTGTTTTTTTGTTTTATACCCAAAATCTTGAAACTAAAACTAATGGAAGGGGTTATATACATGGATATTTTTGGGCAAAACGTCTTTAATGACTCAGTAATGAGAGAGCGTTTACCGAAGGCAACCTACAAATCTCTACGCAAAACAATTGAAGAGGGCCTTCCTCTTGACCCAGATGTTGCCGAAGTTGTAGCTAACAGCATGAAGGATTGGGCTATTGAAAAGGGAGCAACGCATTTTACCCATTGGTTCCAACCAATGACCGGAATCACTGCAGAAAAACATGATTCCTTTATTTCCCCTACCCAGCACGGCCTTGTGGTTATGGAGTTTTCCGGTAAGGAATTAATCCAAGGTGAGCCTGATGCGTCTTCCTTCCCCAGTGGAGGAATTCGTGCCACGTTTGAAGCGAGAGGCTATACTGCTTGGGACTGCACTTCTCCTGCTTTTCTAAAAGAAGATGGCGGTGTCTTAACGTTATGCATTCCTACAGCCTTCTGCTCTTACACTGGAGAAGCACTCGACAAAAAAACTCCTCTTTTGCGCTCTATGCAAACCCTCTCCACTCAAGCCTTGCGCTTGTTACGACTCTTTGGCAATACATCTTCTACCCGGGTCACCAGCACAGTTGGTGCGGAGCAAGAATATTTTCTCATAGACAAGAAATTCTTCGACCAACGGATGGACCTCATGCTCACAGGTCGGACTCTTTTCGGTGCCATGTCAGCAAAGGGTCAAGAATTGGAAGATCATTACTTCGGAAGCTTAAAAACTCGGGTAGCCGCCTTTATGCATGATTTAAATGTCGATTTGTGGAAGCTTGGAGTTCTTGCTAAAACCCAGCATAACGAAGTGGCTCCTGGACAATTTGAGCTGGCTCCTATCTTCGGGACTACAAATATCGCCACCGACCACAACCAACTTGTCATGGATACCATGAAAAAAGTTGCCTTGCGCCATGGCATGGTCTGCTTGCTGCACGAAAAACCCTTTGCTGGAGTCAACGGGTCCGGAAAGCACAATAACTGGTCAATGTCCACGAACGATGGACTTAACCTCTTGGATCCCGGTCATACTCCTCATGAAAACTTGCAATTCCTTACCATATTATGTGCCATTATTAAAGCTGTCGATGATTATGCCGAATTACTCCGACTTTCAGCAGCTACCCCAGGGAATGACCACCGTCTTGGCGCAAACGAAGCCCCTCCAGCCATTATCTCCATATTCCTTGGTGACCAGCTCTCAGACATTTTTAAACAGTTACAAAACGGAGGAGTCAAACGGTCCCTTCAAGGGCAAAAATTAATGAGCGGTGTAAGTACCCTGCCGGCCTTCCGTAAAGACTCTACGGACCGCAATCGGACTTCTCCCTTCGCTTTTACCGGCAATAAATTCGAATTTAGAATGGTAGCTTCTTCCCAATCCATCTCAGGTCCTAACGTAGTACTCAATACGATCTTTGCAGAAGTCTTCTCCCAATTTGCAGATCGTCTCGAACAAGCAGAGGATTTCGCTCAAACCCTTCAACAACTCCTCAAGGAAACTGCCACCAACCATAGCCGCATCCTCTTTGATGGTAACGGCTATGCAGACGAGTGGGTTGAAGAGGCCACAAAACGCGGACTTCCCAATATCACTTCCACAGTTGACGCCTCACTGGTTCTACTGCGAGAGTCCACAGTTGCTCTCTATGAAAAACATCAAGTATTAAATAAAACAGAGCTGGAATCCCGCTATGAAATCAACTTGGAGCAGTATTCCAAACAAATTAACATTGAGGCTCTAACCATGATCGACATGGCTAAGCATCAGATTATACCTGCCGCTGTCAAATATTCCACAGTTTTAGCAAATTCGATCAATGCCGTAAAATCTGCTTCAAGTGCTGTCGATGTCTCAGTACAAGAAAACCTCCTGATCGACCTCTGCTCAACCCTGGTTTCCTTTAAAGCAAACTTGAGTGCTCTGGAAACCGTTACTCAGGAAGCCACGACTCTGTCAGAAGCCTATGCGCAAGCCGTTTATTACCGAGATCTTGTCTTTAAAGCCATGGGAGCTCTCAGGCTTGATGGAGATAAGCTCGAGACGATCATTGACGCAGACCTTTGGCCGCTTCCCACGTATGCTCAAATGTTATTTAAGCTGTAATCCTGGTCAAAGCACACGAAATATGACAATCCTACCCATGAAAATGCCCTCCCTTAGTAGATTTATTCTGCCATGGGAGGGCTCTTTATTGTTTTGTCTGGGATATAGGTCTCACTTCAAAGACTCACTTCATCAAGTTATAACAGCCCATTTTGTCGATGCTAATAACGCCGTTCTTTAATCTGTAGGTGTGAGAATATTTCTCATCAAAAATGTTAGATCATCAAACTGTTCCAAGACATGCGCTCCAGCTTGACGCAATTTCTCCATTTTTTGAGATGGTTTGCCGGCCCCTCCAGAAATCATCGCCCCAGCATGACCAAAAACGGTACCTTCCGGCATACTTTCTGTAAAGCGCCCAGCAATAAAGCTAAACAACGGTTTGGTGAACCCACCGCTACTAAGCAGCTCTGCTGCTTCTTCTTCAAAATGTGTACCCGGCTCCGAAAAAGTTACGACAGCATCCGTTTCTGGGTCCGCCTGAAAAAGCAACAGTAAATCCTTAATGGAGGTACCAATCAGAGCATCCCCTCCTATGCTAATTGAGGTACTCACCCCAAAACCAGCCCTTTTTACCATCCAAGAGCTTTCCGCCGTCATTCCACCACTGCGGGAAATGACCCCGATCCGGCCAGGTACAAAGCAACGCTCAACCTTGTCTCCACCGATGGCCCCGACTTTCATTCGATCCTTCGGGGTTATCATACCTACGGAATTCGGTCCAATCACTTGGACCCCGGCCTGTTTTGCTCTGGCTAAGAATCTCAGGGCATCTAATTGAGGAACGTTTTCTGTAGCGATGATCACCAGTCTTATACCGGCGGCAATAGCCTCCAAGACAGCATCATAGACAAAGGCCGGCGGTACATAAACGACGGTTGTATTAACGCTATGTACTTGAACTGCTTTCTTTAATGTATTGTAGACAGGTATGCCGTGAACATCTTGCCCTTCTTTTCCCGGGGTTACACCAGCTAAGATTTTAGTTCCATAGTCTAAGCTATGTTTTGTCACCATGGCTGCTTCTCGCCCAGTAATCCCTTGGATAGCTATTCTAGAATTTCCATCGAGTAAAATAGACATTTAGTTCCCCCCTCCTGTCGCCACAAGACCCTTAATTCGTTCAACCATACGCTGAGCTGCTTCTGTAATACTAGCCTCATCTCCATAGTACTCGATACCTGCAGCCGTAAAAATCTCTTTGGCAGCTTCGTCATTCACTCCGGCTTCCCGCACAACGACAGGAAAAGTATGCGGATCCTTACCTAAATCCTGTAACGCCTGGACCACTCCTTTAGCCATGACGTCAACCTGAGTATTATTCGTGATGTTATGCGCTACAAACAAACCACGGACCCCCGGTTTGGAGAGTATCCCTTTGGTGATCCCATAGACTTTCCGTTCGGGGGGATTTCCTCCAACTTCACTATAATTAGCAGGTTTTCCGCCAAAGGATACGAGAGCATCAAAAGAGAGCAAGCTCCCTCCACCACCGCCACATAAAAAGCCAATATCCCCGCCATCCATCTCCGTGTAACGTGCTGTTCCCCGATAGGGATCTGCCTCATTAACCTCGACCATTTGCTTTTCCAGTTCAGTCTGGGGACGCCAGGTGCGTTCACTACCCAACTGGACCATACTCGCTAATTCCGGATGCCGATACATGGCACTATCGTCGATACTCATCACAGAAGCGGCTGCCATAACCTCTCCGGCTTCCGTGAGAACTAAGGGATTGATCTCTAAAATTGAGGCATCCTTCTCTAAAAAAACCCGCACTAAACGCACCAAGGTCTGAGTCGCCAGGGTCAGAGGTTTTCCATTCAGACCTAGATCAGCCCAAATCTCTTTAGCCTCATAATCAGGCATCCCAAAGATTGGATCAATATGACGGGCGATCACTTTTTCCGGATGTTCCCTACTTAAGGTTTCAACATCCACTCCTCCATCAAGACTGGCGATGATCACTGGAGCTTGGGCCTTTTTATCAATAGCAATCGATAGATACCATTCTTTGGCAATGGCTAGCTTTTCTTCGACAAGGACTTTGTCCACTGGGAAATGACTGACAGTCATCGCCAAGAGCTCTTGCGTAAACGAAGCCGCTTCCTCAGGGTTGTCAGCGAATTTAATAGCCCCTGCTTTACCTCTCTTTCCTACCGGAACCAAGGCCTTTAACACGACGGGATATCCGATCTGATCGGCCTTTTCTACAGCTTCCTCCGGGTTACGGGCTACGCCGTTCCTAGGAACTAAAACACGAGCCTCAGCGATAATTTTCTTGCTATAATTTTCAAGTAATTTACCCAAAAATAATTCCCCCCAATATCTTTTTCATAGTTTTAGCGCTTAGACCATTGCTGATACGCCTTCAATACAAGATACATACAAGTTTACCGATCCTCACGATAATGAGATCCTATACTTGTGGATCTTTGCCAAGCTGCATCAACAATCAAGTTCGAGGTAATTACCATCATTTTCTGCTGACAATACTGCAACAAATCTCCATAGGTTCGCAACGGCTGGGAATTCAAGCGATCCGCGATATTTGACAAATCCGCTTTGGCCTGCTGAAGTCCTTTCTTAGAGCGAATAACTCCTACATAAAGCCCCATGGAACACTTCAAATCTTGTTGGGTTTCCGACCATGACGAAGACACTTCCAGACTAAGGGAAAGCTCCGTACTAACCCATTGCCCAAATCTAGTTTCCAGAAACTCCTCCATGAAGAGACGACTCAAAACCCTTGATTTCGGCTGCACGCACTCAGCCGCCGCCCACCTTCCGGCCCGCCGACCAAACAAAGCCGCTTCGGTCAAGGCATTCCCCGCCAGCCGGTTTGCTCCATGCAGACCCCCGGCTGCTTCACCGCAAACCCATAAACCAGGAACCGTACTACGGCATTGTGGATCAATCACAATCCCGCCGAGCATAAAATGCTGAGCGGGTGCCACTTCTATCATCTTTGCACCTTGGAAAGCAGTCCATATATCCTGATAATTTTTGGTCATAACTTCAACGGGAACCGCTGAAAAATCTACATAGACTCCGCCACGATCTGTACCCCGTCCTTCAGCGATTTCCTTAAAGTTCGCTCGTGCCATGACGTCCCTTGTTGCCATATCTGCTTGAGGAGAATAGCGCACCATATAGGCTTC
>DOPS01000001.1:0-19694 GCA_003512645.1 Desulfosporosinus sp. | reverse complement strand
TGATATCCGAGGGCGTAACTGTCTCCACACACATCTCGAGCATTCGTACTTAGTTGGAAGAGACCTCCAGCCCCTCCCCCTGCTAAGACTACTGAGCCAGCATGTACTATGCAAACCGCTGCCTCCTTTTTGTCCAACCCAATAGCCCCGCATACTCGACCACTATCCAGTAATAAGCTGATAATTACTATATTCTCCATAAACTCGACGCCAAGTGCTTTGGCCCTGTCCGCTAAAGGTACAGATAAGCCCAGTCCCATGGTGTGAGGCGATTTCGATACCCCTACTGCCCGAACGATACGAAAGCGAGAATGACCCGGAGAACCCTTAATCAGGAGATCATCCTTGTCCTTTTGGAACTGAACACCCTGTTCCATCAACCAAGTAATTGCCTCTAGCGCTTCAGTGGCTAGTGCTTGGACTAAATCCCGATCATTGAGGTTACCCCCTCCAGTCAGAGTATCTTCAATAAATCTCTCGACTGAATCATCTGTTCGAAGGCCATCCCAGACAACGGAAATATTATTTTGAGTCAGCACAGTGTTTCCGGAACGCCCAGCCTTTCCTTTACTAACCAAGGAAACCTTTAGTCCCTTGCCAGCAGCTTCTACCGCAGCGCTTAACCCTGCCAAACCACCACCGATAATCAAAACATCGGTCGAAAATTGATGCAGTTCCATACCATCGGTCCTTTCATAGGGATGCTTATCCAATTTTTATGACTCCCTCTTCTTCTGGTTCTTCACTTATTAAGCCAAGCCTTGATCCCATAAAGCATGGTAGCTCGGTTGAGACGAGCGATAGACCGAGTGAGAGGAACTTCCTTTGGACAGACTTTAATACAGTTTTGAGCGTTGCCACAATCGGCAATCCCTCCTTCATTCATCAAAGCCTCCAGTCTCCTCTCTCTTTGCAAAGCTCCTGTTGGATGAGAATTCATCAGATCTACCTGGGCAATCGGCGCAGGACCCATAAATTTCGATTTAGAGTTGACATTAGGGCAGGATTCCATACAACAACCGCAAGTCATACATTTAGAAAGAGCATATGCCTGCTCCTGAACCTGCGGAGAAACCCTGGGTCCAGGGCCCATGTCATGTGTGCCATCAATCTCTATCCAAGCCTTTACTTTGCGCAGGTTATCAAACATAACCTGGCGATTCACGACAAGGTCTTGAACCAACGGAAACTTGCTGAGGGGAGCCAGATGAATGGGTTGGGTCAGCCGATCGACTAAAGCGGAACAGGCCTGACGGGCTTGACCATTGATCACCATAGTACAGGCACCACAGACTTCCTCAAGACAGTTACACTCCCAAGCCACAGGGGTTGTGACCTCGCCCTTGGCATTGACCGGGTTTTTCTGGATTTCCATCAAGGCTGCTACCACATTCATTTTCGGGAAATAAGGAATTAAAAATTCCTCGTTGTAGGGATTCGACTGAGGATTGGCTTGACGTTTAATCACTAATTTAATATCTTTCCTATCCTTAGACATCTACACGATCACCTCTTTCGCTACATCGTAGCGTCGCTTGCGTGGTTTTATGAAGCTAATGTCCACAGGATCATAACTAAAACTTGGGCCATCCCCCGTCCAGGCTGCTTTGGTGGTTTTAAGCCAATTTTCATCATCGCGCTCCGGATAATCCGGTTTATAATGAGCACCCCGACTTTCGTTGCGGTGATAGGCTCCTAGGGTAATTACCCGAGCTAAAGAAAGCATACCCCACAGGCGGCGCGTAAACGGAACAATCTGGTTACCCCAGGCAGCACCGTTGCCTACCCCAATATTTTTATATCGTTCCATCAGTTCTTGGATCTTTTGGTCGGTAGCTAACAATCCGTCGTTATTGCGAACGACTGTGACATTGTCCACCATCCACTCCCCAAGTTCTTGATGCAATTTGTAGGGATTTTCCTGACCCTGCATCCCAAACAAAGCCTTCTGTTTAGCCATCTCTTGATCTTTGGCTCCTTCAAAAAGGGCTGTCGGCAAGTCAGTGTAACGTTGCTTAAGTCCCTGGCTATACTCAAAGGCCTTAGGCCCAACGACCATACCGGCATATAAAGCAGCCACTAAAGAGTTGCCCCCTAAGCGATTGGCACCATGGTATTGATACTCACACTCTCCCGCTGCAAATAAGCCCGGTATGTTGGTCATTTGGTTATAATCCACCCAGAGCCCGCCCATTGAATAATGCACCGCCGGAAAGGTCTGCATCGGTACCTTACGCGGATCATCTCCAATAAACTTCTCGTAAATGTCCACAACCCCGGCTAGTTTGCGATCGATCTCATGGGGATCTAAATGCGTAATATCCAGATAGACTTTGTTTTCTCCCTCCACTCCCAGCTTCATGTCCACACAGACTTTAAAGATGGCCCGCGTGGCAATATCTCGCGGTACCATGTTCCCATAGGCCGGATACCAATCCTCTAAGAAATACCAAGGCTTTCCGTCCTTATAGACCCAGACTCGCCCACCATCTCCCCGGATGGATTCAGACATTAAACGCAATTTATCTCGCCCCGGAATGGCAGAAGGATGGATTTGAACAAATTCCCCATTGGCATAAGTTGCTCCTTGCAGATAGGCAGTGGCGGCAGCAAACCCCGTATTAATGGTTGAGTTCGTACTGCGCACATAAATCATGCCCGGACCTCCTGTGGCCAAAATCACAGCATCCGCCGGAAAGGCTTGGATTTCCAGACTTTTTAAATCCTGCACCACCGCTCCCCTGCAGGTTCCTTCCTCATCACGTACCAAGGAAAGCAATTCCCACTCTTCATAGCGAGTGACCAACCCTTCATCCTCATAGCGACGGACCTGTTCATCCAGCGCGTAGATCAATTGCTGACCGGTGGTAGCCCCGGCAAAAACAGTACGCGAGTATTTGGCGCCGCCTAAGCGGCGCACGTCCAGAAATCCTTCCGGAGTTCGGTTAAACTGTACCCCCATCCGATCCATTAAATAAATAATGCTCGGAGCAGCTTCGATCATATTTTTCACCGGAGTTTGGTTAGCCAGGAAATCCCCACCGTAAATCGTGTCGTCAAAATGTTCCCAGGTAGAGTCTCCTTCTCCTTTTGTGTTGACAGCAGCATTGATGCCCCCTTGAGCGCATACTGAGTGAGAACGTTTACAGGGAACCAACGAAAATAGATCGACTTTTTGACCGCGCTCAGCTAGCTTGATCACTGACATTAGGCCGGCCAGGCCGCCCCCGATGACAATTACCTTTCCGCTCATCTCCGACCCTCCCCTAAATGAAGGCTAGCAGGGCATTAATCCCTACAGCCGTCAGAATTACAAATACCGCAAAGCATGCATAAGCCGCAGTTCTTTGAGCCTGTTCCCCCACAGTAACCCCCCAGGATACTAGAAATGACCACAAACCGTTGGCAAAATGGCCAAATGAAGCAAGCAGACCAAACAAGTAAAGAATAAGTATTAAAGGTTGGTTCAAGGCTGTGCTCACGAACTCGAAGTCCATGTTACGGTTGATTAAACCTTCCGAAAAGCGCAATACGACGACATGCCAGGTCACAAACAACATAGTAATGAGGGCCGATACTCTTTGCAGGTAAAATAGCCAGTTGCGAAAATAGCGATAGTTCTCAAGATTGTTTCTGGTTAGGTAAACAATCCATATTCCATAAAGCGCATGATACAGAATTGGGATAAAGATGACAACCAGCTCTAAGAACCACAAGTAGGGTATACTGTGCAAGAGAGAAACCCCACGGTTAAAATCCCCTTGACCTAAAGTGGCCAGCGAATTAATAAACATATGGACCATTAGAAAAATGCCCAGAGGGATTATCCCGGATAAGGAGTGAAGTTTACGCCAGAAGAATGAATGTGCCACCTTAATCCTCCTTTCCTTTGCCTAATAAGCCGGAGAGGTTGGTGATATCTTCTAATTGACGGATTGCAGCCACCAACATTTCAACTCGTGGGACTCCGAAGTGTGAACTTGCCAGTTCTCGGAATTTATGCTCTAATTCGGCTTGGCTGATGGGATTCTCCGGATCACCGGCAGGGTAATCTGTGCGCTGAGTGTAAATCTGTCCAGCCAAGTCTGTAATTTCAACGATCGCTGGCCACTTAGCGGGATAAAGTGCTGTGACCTCCTGATCAGCGATCAGCTCGACACGACTCATCAGAGTCCGAATCGACGGGTCGACTAAGGTAAGTTCGTTAAAATCTCTTAAGCCCGCTTTTCGTTGTTTAGCAGCAAGGGCGACACAGAATGGTAAACTGAATTTGGCGGCGTATAACGTATCTGGCTGGTAATTACCGGTTAGATCAAGGGCTATAGGATAAGTCCTAACGATGATCTTAGCAATTTGTGCCGGTGTTAAGCCATGCTTTTTCACCAGATCCAAAACCAGGTCAATAGCATGGTGGGTATGGCGACAAGAGGCATGGATTTTAATACAGTTTTCGACGATTTTATAGCTTTGCCCAAGACCATTGGTTATTTTGCTGAGGTCGTACTCCTTGGCTGTGGCTCGAACAAACCCTTTTTCCCCTTCAAGAATCCGACTTGCCCCAGTAAAACCTTGCCGAGCTAGCAGCGCTGCCAAAAGGCCATTCAGAGCTGCTTTACCCGGGTGAAGATGTTTGCTCATAGCACCATCCGCCAAAAACTCCCATAAACCTGCCGCCTGGGTACCTGCAGTCCCTAAGGTATGGACCAATTGTTCCTCGCTTAGTCCTAATATCTTGCCTGCTGCTGCCGCAGCTCCAAAGGTACCCACTGTAGCTGTAGTATGCCAGTAATAGTAGTGAGCAGGGGTAACTGCTTCCCCTATTCGAATAGCCACCTCATAGCCAGCAACGATCCCCTCAATCAGTTCACGACCACCCGCTCCAATTTTCTCGACTGCTGCTAGAGCCGCTGGAATGATAGGCGCTCCTGCATGAATAATCGAGGCCTTATGGACATCGTCTAACTCCACAATGTGAGAAATTGCCCCATTGACCATAGCCGCTAGGATGGAAGATGTTTTCTCCCCTGTGCTGATAAGGGTTGCCTCTTCTTTCCCTCCTAGCTCCTCGACTATCGATAACACGATACGTCCTGGCTCTCGTTGGGCACCGGCAGCCGCAGAACCAAGCCAATCTAGAAAAGCATTCTTTGTAGCCAAGACCACCTCATCCGGCAAAGATTCAAAGTTAAGTTGCTTAATAAATCGTGCTAGTTCCAGAGAAATACCCAATTTGCTCTCCCTCTTTTCGCGAATTTTCTTATTATTTAGAAATATAATATGCAAATTCTGTGCCATCTCAAAAAAACAGAAACACCCCTAATAAAGAGGTGTTTCTGTTTAATATTTGAACGTTATCCAAGAATTGTTCACTTTTTGTACGTGATATCCGGTTCAATCCCCTCTGTTTGTTTATATTTAGAACGTTTAGGCATCATTTAAATAACTCTTCAAGATTCATACAAAAGCCCTGCAAAACCTCTGAATGAGCTATCCCTATTTCCTTCAATACCTCTACCTGATGATACTGCCCTTCCTCATTTAAAACATAGATTTGTACAATACTATAGCCAGCTACGGCTATAGTCCTTAAGTCAGGAATTTTATTTCTTTTTGGTATTCATTAGCATACCAATTGCCATAATCACGCTGAAAATAACAAGGTAGAACAAGACTGCCTTGCCATGGGAATAGAATGCAGCAACGACCATGAAGACACAGGCACAGATAGCAAGGGACGGCATGAGGAACCGTTTAACGAAGTTTAGAGACTTCTCTTTTACCATCATCATAACGAAAATAGGAATATACATCGCATAGATGCTCACAATCGGAAGTTCAGAACTATCAAAACTAAACGAACCGAACCAAGGGACAGCTGTTAGATTTGCACCGAAGAAGTACAGCAGCCACATACCGCTTAGCAGTACACCTAAGATAGAGGAGTTCGTTGGCATATTGGTGTTTTTATCAATGCTTTTAAATACCTTTGGATTAGGGCCCATATCTCTAGCTGCCAAAGAGTAGAAACCACGGGTGCAGCCCATCATCAAACCATTCAACGTTCCCAAACAAGAAATTACAACAAATACGAACAGAACTGTTCCTCCTAGACTGGAGAATACCGTAGAAAAAGCCAGCTTTGCTCCCGCTTCGCCGCCTTCCATCATCACGCTGTTACTCACAGCCCCAGCCAGTCCTACATAGTACAGAATGTATAAGAGCGCAACAAACATTGTTCCAAAAGTAAGTGCCAAGGGCAGATTTCTCTTAGCATCCTTCAATTCAGCATTGATACTGGTGGCAATAATCCATCCTTCGTATGCGAAAGCAGTAGCAACAACTGCTGTGAAAAGCGGGTTGGCACTCGTCACATCAGCAATCGCACCACTCGTGAAATTACTTACTAAGATGCCATTGCTTAGTCCGACGATGATTCCGACAACTGCCATTAGAGCAAGAGGGACAATCTTGATGATCGTCGTCGAGACTTGGAACTTACCGGCAAGCTTTGGTGAAAGCGCGTTTAAAGCAAAGCTCCCGACCAGGAAAAACCCAGAGATCGCCATTGCTTCACTACCCGCAATATCCCATCCCAGCAACACACAAGTGTATCTAGCAGATACCCATGCCAGTACAGAGGTGAGCGTTGGATAATAAATAGCGGCCATGAACCAACCAATAAAATAACCGTACTTACTGCCTAGAGCAACTTCAGCATAATCAACAATACCATTCACTTTCTCATATCGGGTGGCCATCGTTGCGAATACATAGGCACAGACCATCATTATGATTCCGCCAATGCTCCAGGCCAAGATACCCTGTGGAAGATCACCTCCAGTAGCCGTTAAAACCTTCTCCGCTTTGAAAAATACGCCGCTGCCAATGACAATGCCAATAACCATTGCTATAGCAGTTAAAAGTCCGTATTTTTTCTCTAATCCGTTTTCCATCATTCAATCTCCTCGCTAGCTATATATTTTGCTAAAATAAAAACATTTATAACTGTAACATAATGTCCTTTAAAAATAAATACTAGTTAGGACTTATAAAGTGCTATGACTACCTTGTGTTTGCATAACCAGGTTATATTAATATGGTATTTTTCACACTGCCTGAGTCAATAATAAGCTAAGTAAAAGGTATTTAGAGAAATCATTCGAGGAGAAGTTTAAACCTAATCTTATTGTCTGAAAGGGTGCTAAGGTCTACGGCGCGCCCCTTGCGCTGATCATCTGTGCTGACCATAGTGTTTCGTGGAAAAGGCCGCAGGACGGAAAAGATATCGCTGATATTGATGCTAGTATTGTAACGGATCATATGATGTTGCAGGCGACAGAATTGGGTCTGGGGACGTGTTGGATCTGTTATTTCGATGCTAAAGTAATACTAACTGAATTTAATATACCGGACAACTATGAACCAGTAAATATTCTAGCGATTGGGTATGCCGATTCTGAACCACTTTCTCCAGATCGACACATCACATTACGCAAGAATCTTGAAAGCACTGTTTGGTATGAAACCTTCTGACATTCACACATCCATCGACATTCAAAGGGACAGGTAGATTGTTTCTCCATGAAACAAATTGCCTGTCCCTTTGTATCTTCTCCTGCTCTTTCCAACGTACTATCATACAATTTTTTTGATATCCTGTAGCCGCTCTGCACCAAATCGTCGAGATATGGGCGGACCTTAATAATTTTCCCTGTAATTGCAAACAACCCTAATCATTTTACAGCTCCCATTTCATCCAGTAACTTTCTAAGAGACTCATCATCCTGGGATTGCTGCTCTTCCGTATACTCGCCCCAATGCAATCCTCGGCTTTTCAAATCTCCATAAAATCTAACAGTGACCGCCCTGAAAGTTGCGCTGCTTGGGCTAACGAGGCGGCCTTGCTTGCCAAAAGCCCTATAGCAAGAGACAGTCTGATCCTGTCATCCAACGAAGTCCCGACCCCTAAACTATTAACAATTGCCACAAAATCGTTTGGTATGTTCACCTGAACCTTTGATTGTTTCAAAGCCATCAGCATCACTCCCTTTTGTATCAAATTATATACTAACTTAAAAATCATTTATACCCAGACAGGTAAATATTGTATAATTTGTGCTTATTATTTGAGTTCCGATAAGGAGAGTTATGACAATAGAGGGATCTCTTTCATCTTCCATTATCCCTATGGGAGGAAATATGACCCCGAAGGCGAACTTCGAAGGCCTTTTCTGACCCGAGCACCTGTCCCCACCTTTTCACAAGCTAAACAATAAGTTGATAAGTTGGTGTCAGGCACCGAGGTCCGAGGTCTTAAAATAGATAATATGATATGATCTGCCCAAAATCCTGCCATTTATATGCATTAGTCTTTGTAGATTTAAAATCATACAATACGCCATCAATATAGATATCTGCATCGGCTCCGCCAACAAGATATCCGACCTTCCCAAATGTTGGATTATATACAACATCACTCTTTTGAGTTACCAATCCTGAATCAAAGAAATTCTTAAAAAATGTATTGCACATCTGTGCTAAATCATTAAATTGTTCCATATCTAGATTTGTGAGCTCGTTAATATCCTCGGGTATGACTTTAGATCTATAAATCATTTCAAGTTTTGCAAAATACACAGCATATGTGATTAAATTGCTTGTATCAAAATCATACTTATAATTTGACTTAGATAGTTTCTCAAGAAAATCCTCATAAGCCTTCCATTCAATTCGATTACTCACTTTATCAATGAGCATGTCTATTTTTTTGGCTACATCGCTATAAACGAACTCCATAATGTTAGACAAGTATGAGATATAACGTCCTACTAATTTACTGTACTCATCAGGATTGACCCTAAATTCAAGATTGAGTAAGCCTTTCAATGCATTCAAATTCAAGAATGAATTCCAACATTCTTTATCAACTGCCTGCCCAATAAAAAATCTTGCAAGATAATCAAAAGCAATACCTGAAACCCCGCCTTTATCAAGCTTTCTTGCATAGCAGACAAACCGTCTCAAGTGCCGGGGTCACGCAATATGAACCTTTTCTAAGTAAGGCATGAATATCTTTGAATAACGCCATGTGGTCACCTCAATAAATAGACATTTCAAAGCCGTAAACCATTATTTACTAATTTCTTTGTTTATCCCTAGAAATCCTGCAAATTTTAAGAGATCATTTTTTGCTAACCCCAAAATGCCTTATACTTTTTAACGATTCTCCAAACCTTTTAACGATACCTATACTTTTTAACGAAAGGTAGGAATTTTGCCCAAATGGGGGTGCATCTTTTAACGAAAAGGGAGCAGAAAACACAAAAAGCATCGCTTTAATCGATGCTTAATCTGCCCTAAAACGCCGAAAAGCCCAGTATTACTGGACTTTTAATTGTATCAATTATTGAGTACTTATTTGTCTAATAACTCAATAATTGATACAATTAAATTATGCACCCGCTCTTTTTCAAGGGGGGTGCATTAGCTTTTTTGGGGGTGCAAAATCCGAGGGGGTGTATTCAAACGTAATTCCCTCGTGAATTGGGATTGTAATTATCTTAATTTGATACTGCCTGGTAGAAGGAAACTTCAATGCCAAACTTTCAAAAATACTGGCATCCTCAGCTACTGGATCCATTAGTAAGCACCTCTTATTGGAATATTTGTCTTGGCTCCGATAACACCATCTCCTGCCCCGAACTGCCTGCAACTCTTGACGTACTACTAGCAAAATAGACCCAATCAAAAAGAAATACACTCCTAAGTCAAAATCAACGCAGGAATGTATTTACGTGTCTTACTAAAAAATGCTTGTCCTGATAACTCTATTTTTTTCACAATATAGATAGAAATAATTATAAATCTTATAAAAAAAGGCAAACTAAATTCTAAGCAACTTTTTCTAGCAAGGAGCGTTTCAAATTGAATAATAAACAAATAATCGGTCAGTTAAAACAGATATATGAATTAGAAAAATTCCAAATAAATTATTACACATCTCAAATATCTTCGACACAAAATAGCTTACTCGATAAAGCTTTATCTAAAATTATCCAAACTGACAAAGAACATACTGATTTTTTTGTTCATATATTTACAGATGAAAATATTGAAATACCAAAAATCGCAACTACTATAGCAGATATTGCAGGCAGTATCATCGGAGAATCTATGGAATTAACCGGTCAGGCAAATACGTTCAAAATAGGGGTTTCACTAGAAGAAAAAGCTTTAAGTGCTTATTATGAACTTCTAAAAGAAAATGATCTAGAGTCAAAGCTTAAAGATAAATTAATCGATTTCAAACTTGATAAAGAATTTCATATGTTATGGTTGCAACACTATGCCCAATATTTGAAACATAGATCATCTCAAAAAAATTATTTATTATACGAAGGTATCGAAGAACACCCTACAGTTAATTTAAACATGCGGTGGATTTAAATAGTAATAATCATATCAGGTGTTTGAGCATCCTTCTCCATACTTTTAAGTACTAACAGCTTGTTTCAACACTTAACCAAGATGTTGTGGGGATGCGGCGGGAATACGCGGTATGTTGATAAAACCAGATTCTGAGAAATGGGGAGTTTAAGTGGGGAGAGGAACTAAAAGAAATCTTAAGTGTGATTGTGGGAGTGGGGGAAAATATAAAAAATGTTTAGGATATCAAAAACTTCGTAAAAGGATGATGGCTTTATGAGCATCCATGAGTGCTGCACAGATCCGACTGAGCGAGCCATCATCCATGACTGGGATACCAGTCACCTGTCATACTAGCTAGACTTTGCCCCGGTAGATTCTTCGAATACTTTCGACATTTAGCACCCCCAAATTCTAGCATCTGCGTCCGAGAACAAAAACTGCCAGAGTTCTAAAACATCTCTGGCAGTTAACAATTCATCAATACTGATAGGATCGATTTCTAAGTCCTGTTAATATGTGAATCATTGGCACTCAGTCTTTCTGCATTGTTAGCCAACATGGCATCAATTGGATTTAAGAATTGTTCATCTAGTTCCCATTTCGGTTTTTGGCCGGATTCCATTTCCATACTTGTTCTGATTAATTGAATCATATCCTCCAGAGTAGCCTGTCTTGGATTAGTCAGGCCGGCTACATCCTTTGAAGCATTTTCGGCCATGAGGCCGACATTTTCTTCTTTTGCGCCCAGCTCACTAAGATCAGAGGGAATTCCTAGTTCGGCATTGAGTTCATTAATGGCGGCCAGGACAGTTTCCACTGCGTCATCTTCCGTAATATCTTCTTCCCCCATGGCTATGGCTATATCCATAAATCGTTCAACGGGTACCGCCGGAGCGTTAAATTTAAGGACATAAGGGATCAATGCTCCAGTAATTAAACCATGATGCCTGTTGGAAAACCCGCCAATTTGATGGGCTATGGCATGAATATATCCTACCCCGGCGTTATTAAAGGACATTCCGGCCATGAATTCAGCGTACATCATTTTCTCTCTGGCTTCTGTGTCGTTGCCGTTGGCAGCGGCTTTTCTTAAATAGTTAAAAACCAGTTTAATGGCTCCCAGAGCCAGAGCGTCCGTAACGGGCGTGGCTTTAAAAGAAACATAAGCTTCAATGGCATGTGCTAACACGTCAATACCTGAAGAAATCGTTACTTCCCTAGGCATGGTAGTCATTAAGGAAGGGTCGTTGACCGTTAAGGTAGCGAGCATCTGCGGGTCCACGATGTCCATTTTTACCTTTCGTGATTCATCAGAGATAATATCAAAAATTGTCACTTCTGCGCCGGAGCCGGAAGTAGTATTTATGGCGACCCAGGGGAGGATAGCCTTGGGAACCTTGCTTAATCCCTCATAATCAGCAATTTTGCCTCCGTTTGCCGCCAACAGGGCTATGCTTCGCGCGCAATCATGATTGGTGCCCCCGCCTACCGAGATTATAAAGTCAAAATCTTTTCTGAGAAGATTGCCCTTTTTGAGGTGGTCTAAACCATTTTCGACAAATGAAATAGTCGGGTTGGGATGTTCTACTCCGTCAAAAATGCTGTAGGTTATACCTGCATCCTTCAAAATGAGTTCTACTTTTCCCACATGACCTAAATTGACCAAGTTTTTATCGGTAACAATGAGTGCTTTTTTGTATCCTTTGGCATGTAATTCTTGGCCAAAATTATTCAGGCATCCTGTTCCCATGAGGTTAATGCTGGGCATATAAAAATAGGTTGGTTTTTGCATGAAAACTAATCCTCCTTTATTTTCAACTAAGGCCTGTAGACAGGTGGTCTAATTAAATAATCCTTGATTTTACCGTATTCGAGATACTCATCATATATCTTCATTTCTTCAACCATAAAAGACATGAACAAATCCCTGAGTTTCGGCGAAGTACTGTGAATAAAGGCCATGGTATGAACCGGTAAAAAGGCCTGAATGCCTCTTAGTATCCGTCTGTAAATCTGCCTGTCCGATATCAGCTCGGAATTTACCGTCTTTTGGGTTTGTTTTGGTGGCCTGAGAGATAAAGGAATGCCATAGTTCAAAAGCTCTTTTTCTAATAACTTGATATGCTTAGTAAGAGTCTTGTTGCCAGAATTAAGGACTAACTTTAAATCATCATCTTTAACGAAGCTGTTTAAAAGATTGGTAACATATATGACGTTATATCTCTGCATCAAATGATTCCAGAGATGGTAAACCTCGCTTACATTTATGGTTCTTTGTTTATCCCTGAGAGACTTGCCCATTTCAGAGATTTTTCCAATGTACTTTAATATCTTCATGATATCAACCTCAATTTTTTTTAATTTTATGGACGATAGACAGGCGGTTGATTTAAAAAGCCTTTTAATTTACCGTATTCAACCAGCATTTCCTGTAATTCCATAGTCAAGAGCAAGTGATTTTTTAAGCCTTTTCTGACGTCAGGGGTGGTACTTTGCATAAAGCCGATGCCAAGAATAGGAAAAAATGCGGCAATAACTTCATAGAACATTTGGAAAATGTCCCTGTCACTAACAGCCTCCAAATGAACTGTCGAACTTACGTCTGCCGGCGGCCTCATGGGAAAAGGCAAATCGTAATCGCGCATTAATGCTTCCATATCATCAATTCCTATGAGAAGGCCTTCTTTGACCTTGTTTTTTATTATTGTTAAATCATTATCTTCAATCATATGTTCAAAAATCTGGATGGTTTCCAAGGCATCCAACTTGGTGACTAAAACATCCCAAATATAAAAAACTTCTACTACATTAATAATTTTTTGTTTTTCCCTGGCTGACTTACCGATATCAGTTACTTTTTGCAATTTATCCATTAAATCTACTATTTTTATCACTCCCTTTTGTTTCTTGCTTTCTTATAATTTCCTGAACGTTATTCTAATATACTCAACTTACGCAGGAAGGATTCAAAATTTATCGTTGACTAAATACTTATACGTGTGATAAATTTAAAGGTTACAAAATTAATAGCAAAACACCCGGGAGATCAGGAGAAGGAAGACAGGTGGTTACGATATCAATCGCTTGGAGGTATGCGGAATGCAGAAGGCCGAAAAAGTATTAGATATCATCGGCGACAGAGGCAATCGAAAGGTGCCGTTATGCTAATGTCGGCTGATAGTGAATCACTGGCGAGCGGAGTGCACAGGAAACTTGCACGCTCCGTTCTGAGAGGGGCATTTGGAAAAGTACTATTTTCGGATAGCAACTCGCTGGGTGCCTACTCTACCGCTCGTACGGTTCGGGAAGGGGCGGGTTACTTTGCTAATCCGCCTATTTCATACTCAAAAATAAAATGCGTTGGTGTGAGAATGTCTATCTTCTCAACCAACGTATTAAATATTTCTTCATCAAACTCTTCAAGCAGCGAGTCCCTGCTATTTAGTGTCTCTAGGATTTCGTCAAACCTTTGTTTCAACCCATCCTTCGATTCGATTACCTTATCAAGCTCCAACCTTTTCTTTCGCACTTCCTCCAGATCTTCAGATATGCTTTTGTATTCCTCGTTTGTTATTATCGGCCCGTAGTCTCTCCGCTAAACGGGTATTCCTCTTTGACGTCTTATTATTTCGAACTGCCATAGCAACGGCCTTCTTCGTACCTACTAGAACAAGAACCTTCTTAGCCCTAGTAACACAAGTGTAGAGAAGATTTCTTTGAAGCATCACGTAGTGCTGCATCGTTAAAGGTGCCACTACGATCATATATTCACTTCCTTGGCTCTTATGGATTGTGGTGGCATAAGCCAAAACGACTTCATCTAGCTCTGTAGCATCGTAATCTACCACGTTCCCATCAAAGTTTAAGGCAAGAGTTCGTTCCTCTGTGTCAATTTTAGAGATACTTCCGATATCTCCGTTAAAAACGTTCTTATCATAGTTGTTTTTAATCTGCATGATCTTATCACCAAGTCTGTAGACCGTGCCACCATATTTAATAGAAGTAGTTGAGGAATTCAGTGCCTCCTGCAAAACCGCATTGAGGTTTGCCGCTCCTGTTTCTCCCCGTTGCATTGGGCACAGAACCTGAATGTCGTTGATAGAGTCAACATTGTAGAAAGAGGGGAGCCTCTTAGTGCAAAGCTCTTTAATCGTTTGGGCAACCTTGGTCGGCTCATCTTCTTCAATAAAAAAGAAATCACTGTTACCCTTCAGTTCAGGAAAGTCTCCCTTATTAATTTTATGAGCATTGGTGATAATGGCACTTCCTTGAGCCTGTCGAAATATTCTTGTGAGCTTAACGACGTTGACGATCCCCGAGTCAATTATGTCGTTCAGTACATTTCCAGCGCCTACCGATGGCAACTGATCAACATCACCAACAAGTATGACCACGGTTTCATTGGATACCGCTTTCAGAAGGTTGTACATCAGGATGGTATCAACCATCGACGTCTCATCGATAATCAGAACATCACACTCCAAAGGGTATTCAGCATTCTTCTTGTAACCTTCAGGTGGCTTGTACTCTAGTAACCGGTGAATCGTTTTCGACTCTAACCCTGTGGTCTCAGACATTCTTTTAGCCGCTCTCCCTGTTGGTGCTGCAAGTAATACTCGTGCTCCCAGTAATTGAAATACCTTGATAATAGCCAGAGTTGTGGTTGTTTTACCCGTTCCAGGTCCACCTGTAAGCACCATGAATTTTGAAGCCGCTGCTGTCTTTACCGCATCCTTTTGCACCTCGTCGTAGCTAATGTCATACTCCTTTTGTATCGTTTCTACAATACTATCCACATTTGTCATTGAGTAGAGAGTATCTACAGCTAGAATAGCCTTCATTCTCTTCGCTATACCCAATTCGCTGTGATAGAAGGGTAGTAAAAAGATGGAATCTCCTTCATCGAGAATGACAGTCTTTTCCTCGATCATCCTAGCAAGAGTTGAATCAACCAGTGATTTCTCAAGTTCTAGGATCTTCTCTGCTTCTTCCAAAAGCTGTTCCCTTGTGCCATAACAATGTCCGTCATTGGAAAGTTCGTTAAGTACATAGACAATCCCCGAGCGACAGCGTTCAAAGGAGTTCTTATTGAAGCCCATCTGTAAGGCAATTTTATCTGCAGTTTTAAAGCCGATCCCCCAGATGTCATCCGCCAGTCTATAGGGATTAGTTTTTACAATTTCAATACTATCATTTCCGTAAGTCTTATATATTTTAACTGCAAAAGCAGTAGATACTCCATTGCTTTGTAAGAATAGCATGACATTCTTAATTTCCTTCTGCTCTTGCCATGCTTTTTTAATCATGTCCACTCGCTTTTGCCCTATGCCCGCAACTTTGACTAAATAGTCTGCTTCCTCCTCCAACACCCTCAAGGTGTCTTCTTGGAAATGTTGAACAATTCTCTTGGCATACACCGGTCCGATGCCTTTTATGAGGCCGCTTCCCAAGTATTTTTGAATACCTGCAACCGTTGCCGGAAGAGTTTCACGATAATCCAGTGCAGCAAACTGCTTCCCAAACTTGCTGTCCATCTTCCATTCGCCCTTAAGCCGAATGATTGATCCAACATTCACAGCAGCTAGGCTTCCCACTACAGTTACGAGGTCAGCATAACCCTTGGATTTTATTTTTATAACACTGAAACCATTATCTTCATTTTCGAAGGTAATTCTCTCAACAACTCCGCTTATGTATTCCATTTTAAGCCCTACCAATCATCTATCAATTATACTAAAGAAAGTTATACCAGTGGAAATGGCTCCGCAGCTTATATGATGTAAATATTGATGGTCGTGTTACGATTTCAAGGATAATTTCTTCCATAATGTAGTTCGACTAATTTTTAATAGACTCACTGCACTGCTTTTATTTCCCCGGCAACGGTGCATAACAGCATCAATCAACTGCAGCTCCATGTCTTCCAAAGTCCCTAACCGTATGATTATATCCTCCCCGACCACCAGATCCTGGATTTGCTCATTTTCACATGTACTAATTGACGACCTTTGGCAAATCATCTTTGACTCGAAAACATCGTTTATAGGTTTAGAAGGCGAATTCGTTAATGAACAAATCGCCAAATCCGATGGCTTAATAGTGGATTCAGGAATCCCATTTACTGGTTCTGAACCGTCAAGTAAATCACGCAGTTCCGGAAAGGAAATTAATAGTTCAGATCGTTCCAGTGGTTCCCCTTCACCTACCAACACCGCATATCGTTCCAGAACATTTTCTAATTGACGCACATTTCCTGGCCAATGATAGTCTTTAATTGCCTGGGCAAATTCCTTGGCTAGAACTGGACGATAGCCAAGCTTAACAGCTAACTTTTCCAGTATAGACTCAATTAGATCCGCAATGTCTTGCTGGCGCTGACGCAACGAGGGTAGATATAAGTTCAATACGTTAAGACGATAATAGAGGTCGGAACGAAACTGACCCGCGTCAACCGCTGCCTGCAAATCCTCATTGCTGGCAGCAATGATCCGGACGTCCACAGGGATTACTCTATCTCCACCGAGGCGACGCACCTCTTTAGTCTGCAACACTCTGAGTAACCCTGCTTGGAGGTTGAGTGACATCTTACCGATTTCATCCAAGAACAAGGTGCCCCCATTAGCGAGTTCAAAAAGTCCAATTTTCCCTCCCTTTTTGGCACCTGTAAAGGCTCCCTCATGGTAGCCAAACAATTCACTTTCCAACAAACTCTCCGGTACGGCAACACAATTTAGGGGGACAAAGGGACCGTTTCTCCTCGGACCATCTGCATGAATGCTTTGAGCGAATAATTCTTTGCCTGTCCCACTTTCTCCCCAAATTAGAACAGTAGCCTCCACTTGGCTAAATCTCTTCGCTTTGGCAATCGTATCTTTCAAGGCTGACCCGACCAAGTCACGAAAGGAAAAATGCGCGACCAAACCCTTAGCTGCACTTGCCTTGCGCTGGTGTTCCTCTTCCCTTTTCTTGACTTGCCTAAATTCAGCGAGTTCCTTCGCCTGGACCAAGGCTCCGGCGACTGTACTACGGCTGGAATAGATCAGTATACCGACCATCCCAAAGGCGTTTGCCAAGCGTAAACCCCAGTGACCGCCGCCCACCACAACTTCACAACCATCATGATGCGCTTTTTCCATCTGGAGGGATAATTCATTCATTGTCCGATACGGATAATACTTTATCTCTTGTCCAAGCATAGAACGGACCTGAGACAAAAACCCCTGATCATTCAAGCTGGGATGGTTCAAATATCCGATCTGTCGGCTGACAGTCAGTGCTTTCGCCAAGGCTTGAAAAATATCAAACTCACTTGGTGCCAGAGTCACGATTGGCAATGAAACGTTTTGTCGCAAAAGTTCCGCCGTAGCTCCTCTACTCACAATCACTTCTGGATTCGACGTTTCCAGGTAATGTCCCACTTCGGCTACAGCCTCTTCCAGCACTGCCTCGATCACGTTGAGCTCAATTTTTAACTGTTTGGCAAGTTCTTCTACTAAAACCGTCAATTCTGGGTATGCAGACGTCACAAGAATTTTGCTCATAAATTGAAGTCCTCTCCAAGATCCTCGTATGTATAATATCTCCAATATTCGACATTCATGATGCTATACCCTGCAACGCCCCTAGAATATAGGCCTTGATCATTCCGAGACGTGCGTCTTATAATTGTCGACGCCAATAATTGGAGTAGATAGCCCCCAGGGGATTATGAGCAAGTACTCTATCTTTAACAACCAGGGTTGTCACCGGTGCTTCAGAATATTTTGTAAAAAGGATATCATGTCCAATACAAAGCCCGACAATAATGTTAAGCTGCGTGCCTAGCTTATTTAGATACTTAACCTGACCGACAGGGTTACAGGCTGCTTCGTAACGCTCCGGCTTAACATTAGGTATTTCATATTCCTTTTTATCAACTCCACATACTTTACAGCATACCGAATGAACTTTAAAATGCTTGCCCAAAATGGCAGAAATTTCTTTGACCTCTTTGCTCAGACCGACACAGAAGCCGATTCCCAGCTTTTGATAACCCATCGCTTCACTAAATTTAATCAATTCCTGTATACGGGTAATCTTCATATAATAGTCTGCCTCTATACGACTAGCTGTGGCTAACATCCGCCTGTTTTCCTCTTCCAGATATTCAGGCTGTTGGTACCCTTGATCGTAGCAACTCTTGCCCTGATAACACACATTGTCAAGCTTGCAGTTCGCACAGTCCATGACTACCCCTCCTTAATTTGAAACAACGATGTTTTCAATCTTTAATTCAGTCTGAGTAATATTCATTATTTTCTGTTAACTTACCACTAGCTTACTTTATGTGTCCTTCATGAGCAATATTTAGGTCATATTGTTAATTAGTGAAACAGAGGGAGATTGGACGACAATATAACATTATAGGAACGATGGGAGCTTGACCACACATCGTCTGGCAGCTGCCAATGGTAGACTATAAATTTTCTTATTGTATTTTTTTAAAAAACTTATAGATTTGTCCCTGATAAAACAGCAGAACAGCCGGAACCAACAAAAAAAGCAGTCTGCCCACAATGGTATTGGCAAAAAGAATCAGCGCTCCCAGCCAGCGGTTCCTGCCGCTGTATACGCCGTGTACGGCCTGTCGTGTCACTATTTTCTCCATAGCCCCGATCTGAGACATAGGGGGATAATTGTCAATATCCACGGTCAATTGGGTTCCTGATTTTGCAATGACCCGTTCTACATAGAGGACATTATTCTCTTCAAAAAGAATGATTTGTCTTTCCTCGATGGGGTACTGGACATCGATTTTCCGAAAATAGGCCAGATCGTTAACCATAATCTCCGGTTCCATGGTACTGGAGCTAAACACAAAGGGGATTACCCCGCGTATGGTGACCTCTTGACCAGGTGTGGAAGCATTGATCAATATAATAAATAGATTGATCACCAGGGCGGCACAGATGAAAACAATCAGGAATGTGGTGGTCACCGTATCAACGATTCTGCCGCGCCATCCCTTCTTAACCTTGCTGCCGATCAATACCATTGTATACTTTGTTTGTGTCATTGCTTCAACCTTCTTTTTCTAGGAGAATCGAGCATAGCTCATTCAGTGACTTCCTTTCCTGATATTATGTCCTAAGGATATGTAAAAAATCAGAGTACCAGGCATTGAAAATGACAAACAAGGCACGAGTACCATGATGGATATATCACCTCAACAATACATTAGATAATTAAGGTTATTTAAGAATTATTGTAAGTGTTCAGTAAACCCT
>DOPS01000004.1:0-7959 GCA_003512645.1 Desulfosporosinus sp. | reverse complement strand
GATTGTTGTGATGAAATTATGGATATGAAAGAACATTATGTCTTGCCAGGATTTATTGATTGCCACACTCATCTAGGAATAATCGAAGAAGGTACTGGGAAAATAGGCGTTGACAATAACGAAACATCAGATGCAGTAACACCCCATTTAAGAGGTATCGATGCAGTTAATCCTTTAGATATAGCCTTTCAAGATGCCGTCAAGTCAGGAATTACCAGCGTTATGACCGGCCCAGGCAGTAATAATGCGGTCGGTGGTTTATCTTTAGCCATCAAGACCGCCGGGAATATCCTTGATAAGATGATTTTAAAAAACCCGGTTGGCTTAAAAGTCGCCCTTGGTGAAAATCCAATCAGCACGTATGGAATAGATAGTAAATGTCCGGTTACAAGAATGGGTACTGCTTCCTTGATTAGGGAATTGTTCATGAAAACTGAGGATTATATGGGTTTAAAAGAACTAGGTAAGCTTAAGTACCGAGATATTCGTCTAGAGTCTGTAATCCCAGTTCTCAAAGGACTAATCCCCTTACGGGCACATGCTCATCGGGCTGACGATATTATTACAGCTATACGCATTGCGGAAGAGTTCAAAATTAGTAAACTTGTGATAGAACACGGTACTGAAGCGGATTTAGTGAAAGAGTATCTCAAGGAACGGGAGATTCCCGTCGCATTCGGTCCCATGTTAACCCCTAGGATAAAAATGGAACTAAAGAGTCGGAATTATAGGACTGCCATAAATTTAGTTGAAGCGGGCGTGAGAGTAGCACTTATTACAGATCATCCTTATAACTCTATTGATCAATTACGAACAATCGCTGCCTTGACCATCGCAGAGGGTCTAAATCAGGCAGACGCTCTCAGTTTGTTAACCTCTCATCCGGCAGAAATACTGGGCTGTAGTGATAAGGTTGGTGAAATTACTCCAGGTTACGATGCAGATGTAGTTGTATTCAGCGGAGAACCCTTTAATATAAATTCTAAAGTCCTTCATACTTTTATAAACGGTAAACTTGAATATTCAAGAAAACAATAAGGTTAGCAAAACAAGTCCGTAGTTTGCCCCGTCTCCATCATACTGTAAACGCAAGAATTACTAAGAGCCTTTCACGATTTTGTCAGCTCAAATACGTGAAAGACTCTTTCTTTTGTCATATATGCTTCAATAACCCTTTGAAGTGAATTACCTCCAAGCAAAGGTCCGTCTCACATGATATAATTATGTCACTCAACTAAAAACTCCACCAAGCATCTTTGTTAAAATGCAGGCAAGAACCGTCCCTTACTTGCACCTTACTTTCACTCTAGCTTGAGTTAACTTGCATCCACCGTTCTAACACCTCGGCCGACCCAAGCCAGAGGAAGTTTCTTAGCTTAGAGAGCACGATTAGTGGAATCGCGTCAATGAGCGCCGAGGATCTGGCGTTAAAAAACACAACGGTTCACATGCGACGGCACAGGACGTGCCTAGTGTCGAATGCGCCAAGGACGGCATAGCATTCGACCAGAAAGCCCAGAGGTTTTGTGTTTTAGCCATATCCTCAAGCGAATAGCGATGGAACGTTGTGTGAACGGGCTAAGAAACTTCCTCCACTTCCTCCACTTCCTCCCCTAGAAAGGAAAACTAAAAATGGATCTTTTCTCCGCCACATTTAATCAACATCAAGTAGCGCCCCTTGCGGAGCGTATGCGCCCACGCTCGCTTGAGGAATATATCGGTCAAAGTCATATCCTCGGCCCTGGGAAACTCCTAAGAAGGGCCATCGAAGCTGACCGAGTATCTTCACTCATCCTCTATGGTCCTCCTGGAACGGGCAAAACCTCTTTGGCGCAAGTTATTGCGGCCAAAACTGCCTCACACTTTATTCGTATCAACGCTGTCACTTCGGGCGTAAAAGACATTCGTGAAATTATTTCGCAGGCCACGAATGATTTGCATCTTTACGGAAAACGAACCTTGGTTTTTTGTGACGAAGTTCACCGGTTTAATAAAGGACAACAAGATGCCCTTCTTCCAGCAGTAGAAAACGGAACCATTACCTTTATTGGAGCTACAACAGAAAACCCCTTTTTCGAGCTTAATTCTGCCCTCCTAAGCCGTTCTACTCTATTCCGCTTAGAACTACTTCTCCCTCCAGAAATCCGCCTAGGCCTTGAACTAGCCTTGCAAGATACAGAACGTGGTCTGGGCAGATATCAGGTAAAAATAGCTCCTGAGGCCTGGGAGCATTGGATTAATTACGCTAATGGAGATTTGCGACGCGCTCTTAATGCCCTAGAATTAGCCGTTCTTACTACATCGCTAGAAAACGGAATTCGCCAGATAACCCTTGATATTGCCGAAGAATCAATTCAACAAAGGGCCATCCGTTTTGATAAATCTGGAGATAATCATTATGATATCATTTCCGCATTTATCAAAAGCATGCGCGGCTCAGACCCCGATGCTGCTCTTTACTGGTTAGCCGTTTTACTCGATGCTGGAGAAGACCCTCGTTTCATCATGCGCAGAATTATTGTCCATGCCTCGGAAGACGTGGGACTCGCTGATCCTATGGCTATGCTTCAGGCCCATGCTGCTGCCGCTGCGCTCGAATGGCTAGGGATGCCTGAAGCAAGAATACCTATAGCTCAAGCAGTACTTGCCATTAGCACCGCTCCAAAAAGCAATAGCGCCGTCCAGAGCATCGACCGTGCCCTAGCTTACGTAAGAAAACACCCCACCGGAGAAGTTCCCGCCCATCTTAAGGATAGTCACTACCCAGGTGCTGACAAATTGGGAAACGGGAAAGGGTATCTTTACCCACACGACTATCCGAACCACTGGATCGAACAGCCCTACCTCCCGCCAACAATCCAGGGACAAAGTTTTTATGTCCCGTCCGAAATGGGGAAAGAAGGTCTAAACCCCTGCAAAGCTAACGGGTTAAAAGATAACAAATAGGTTTAGGTTAGTTCACTATTCAACCCTTACCCTTGCACCTCCCTAAACTATAAAAGCGATGCCCTAATCAGTAGGGCATCGCTTTCGTTCTATCTGTAATTAGACCTGTGCATCGAGCATTTTGACAAGATCAGGTTTGCCACGGAAACCTACGATTTTGTCAACCATCTTGCCACCTTTGAAAATACCAAGCGTCGGAATACTCATGACTCCATATTGGCTGGCTATCGGACCGTTCTCATCGACGTTGAGCTTTCCAATAGCAATCCGTCCGACATACTCGTCAGCAAGTTCCTCGACAATAGGAGCAACCATGCGGCATGGACTACACCAGGGAGCCCAAAAATCCACTAAAACAGCTTGCTCAGACTTCAGAACGTCCGACTCAAAGTTTTCAGTAGTAAAGGTTTTAACATTTGCACCTGCCATAAAAATTCCTCCTAAATTCGACTACTTAATAAACTTAGTAAGCACCCCAATAAGCTCATCAATCGCAGCTTCCTGATCATTGTTTTCAACGGCATTACGCATACATCCGCGTGAATGGTGTTCAAACACAATTGTGCCAACCCTATTGATCGCAGCACGCACAGCAGCCACTTGAATCAACACATCGACACAGTATTTATCACTCTCGACCATGCGTTGAATCCCTTTGACTTGACCTTCGATTTTTTTCAGCCTTCGGACGAGGTCTTCTTTAGATTCAGAATATGTCGTTGAATTTTTCATTTCATGTCCTCCGATACCCTAAGGGGGTAGCTACAATAATATTATAGCTAAAAACCCCCTCCCCTGTCAACTCTTAACGCACACTGAGTTTATCGGAAAAATATGATATGTCCCCTGACTCATATAGGCGTTGAAGTTTTGTTTATTTTACTCCAGCGACCTCAATATTAGTCACAATATGCAAATCCTTTAATTGTCTTATTGTCACTGGCGAAGGAGCATGCACCATTATATCAGAAGCACTCTGCGTCTTGGGAAAAGCAATCACATCTCGGATGTTATCTTTACCTGTTAAAAGCATAATCAACCGATCGAGCCCAAAGGCAACTCCACCATGAGGAGGTGTTCCATACTCAAAGGCTTCTAAAAGATACCCAAACTTATCAACCGCTTCTTCCTCGGAAAAACCTAAGGCACTAAATAACTGTTCCTGAACCTTGCGGCGATGAATACGAATACTTCCGCCTCCCAGTTCTACACCATTAAGGACCATATCGTACGCTTTAGCCCGAACTTTGAGGGGTTCCGTCTCCAGAAGGGGTAAATCTTCATCCATAGGAGCAGTAAACGGGTGATGAATCGCAATATAGCGTTTTTGTTCCTCATCGTACTCCAGCAATGGAAACTCTGTCACCCATAAGAAATTGAGCGCATCCTCCGAAATCAGGCCCAATCGTTTGGCTAATTCTAAGCGCAGATGACCTAAGGCATCCGAGACAACCGGGTACGTGTCTGCGACAAAGAACACGATATCCCCTGTCTCAGCACCAACATGTTTGATAAGGGCATTCATTTCTTCTTCTGTAAAAAACTTGGCAATCGGAGATTTAATTCCTTCCTCAGCCATGACAATCCAGGCTAAGCCTTTGGCGCGATAGGTACTGACATACTTCGCTAAGTCATCAATCTCTCGACGGGGCATTCCAGAACAATCTTTGGCACAGATACATTTCACACTTCCGCCATTGGCTACAACATTGGCAAAAACCTTAAAACCAGTCTTAGCTACAAGGTCCCCAACATCAATGAGCTCCATCCCAAAACGCGTATCCGGTTTATCCGACCCATAACGGTCCATAGCTTCCTTATACGTTAAACGAGGAAAAGGCATCATTAACGACTTTCCAATCGTCTCTGAGAAAATTCGAGCCATCAATTGTTCCATCATCGGTAGAATGTCCTCCACCTCGACAAAGGACATTTCAATATCCAGCTGAGTGAATTCTGGTTGGCGATCCGCTCTAAGGTCCTCATCCCGAAAACAACGTACTATTTGAAAATACTTCTCCATACCACCCACCATCAGAAGTTGCTTATAGATCTGCGGCGACTGAGGTAAGGCGTAAAATTCTCCTGGATGGACACGGCTGGGAACAAGGTAATCCCTTGCTCCTTCTGGGGAGGATTTTATGAGCATCGGAGTTTCGATTTCATAGAAGCCTTGGTTATCAAAAAAATTGCGCATGATTTGCGTTACTTGATGCCGAGTTTTGAACACTGCCTGCATCTCAGGGCGACGCAGATCTAGATAACGGTGTTTGAGACGCACTGTTTCATCGACCTCAACTTGATCGACAATATAATAAGGAGGAGTCTTGGCTCCATTCAGGATTTCCAAGGATTCAGCAACGATCTCGATTTTCCCAGTAGCCAAGTTCGGATTAATCATCCCTTCAGGACGCGCAATCACTAGCCCTCGGATGGAGACTACAAACTCTGAACGAAGACTTTCGGCATCAGAAAATCCACTTCCCATTTTTTCTGGCCCAAAGACCACTTGCACAAGACCAGAACGATCCCGTAGGTCGACAAAAATTAATCCACCGTGGTCACGGCGACGTTGGACCCAGCCCAGCAACCGTACGACCTCACCTACTTTATCCAAGCCTAGCGCTTCATTGTTGATACGTTCTGAAAACATCGTCATGCTAAACACCCCTCTGATACTTCTTGTTGATTTCTTCGACAGCACTAGCTAAGGGAACCTCGTTTTGTTCCCCAAGTGTTAAATCCCGAACTAGGAGCACATTTTTCTCCAATTCTGCTTCTCCAAGCATAAGGGCATAGCGAACGTGTTGGCGATCAGCCGCTTTAAGTTGGGCTTTCAACCCTCGACTGAGCAAATCCATACCCACAGGGATCCCTTGATTTCTTAACTCACACAGGATAGAAAAAGCCTTGTTCTGGGCCTTTTCGCCCAAGGGGATCACCATAGCAAATAGTTTGGGCTTTTCTTGGGGAAGTTTGTTCTGTACTTGTAAGGCCGCTAAAACACGCTCGATCCCCATTGCAAATCCGATACCTGGGGTAGGGGATCCACCAATTTCCTCAACTAGCTTATCATACCGCCCACCGCCACAGATCGCGCTTTGTGCTCCAATTTCCTCAACCATCACTTCAAAGGCAGTTTTTGTATAATAGTCAAGCCCTCGAACTAAGCGTGGATTAACTCGGTACGCCACTCCCGCTGCACTTAATAAAGTAAGAACTCCCTCAAAGTGAGTGCTGCATTCCTCACATAAGGTATCCTTTGTGGTCGGGGCCCCTGTAGTAAGGGTTTGACAGGAGGTATTCTTGCAATCAAGAATGCGCAAAGGATTACGTTCAAACCGTTCCTGACAGTCGCTACAAAGTTCATTTTGGCGTGTATCCAAAAATTCCTGAAGCTGTTTGCGGTGCTCAGCTCGACAAGTTGGACAGCCAACTGAATTGACATGGACTTCTAGACCCACTAAGCCCAGACGTTTATATAAATTCCAGACTAAACTAATTACTTCTGCGTCAACCAGCGGCTGGTCTGCTCCCAACACCTCAACTCCGAATTGATGGAACTGGCGATAACGCCCGCTTTGTGGCCGCTCATAGCGAAACATGGGGCCCATGTAGTATAACTTGACCGGTTGGGGTTGACCGTGTAGCTTGTCCTCCACATAAGCGCGACAAACCGAAGCCGTCATCTCAGGACGAAGAGTCATGGAACGGTCTCCTTTATCTAAGAAAGTATACATTTCTTTCTTGACAATATCGGTCGTTTGACCTACTCCGCGCTGAAAAAGTTCAGTTGCTTCAAACATTGGTGTACGAATCTCTTCATAACCAAATTCACGACAAACGCTTCGGATCGTCTCTTCGAGATAATGCCATTGTTCAATTGTACCTGGCAAGAGATCCTGAGTCCCTTTAGGACGCTGTATCGCCATAATGATTCCTCCTCTTATAGTATAAAAAAAAGCCCTCGTTCCTTGCTTTGCTGCAAGGGACGAGAACTTCTCGTGGTGCCACCCTAATTGACGGAAGGTTTCCGCCCACTTTACAGTCCTTAACGAGACCACCCGATGCAAAACTATTCCCTTCAGGAGTGTCTAACCGAATATCTCCCAGGCTAGTTCCAGTCTTGCTAGCCCTCCCTGTCGAAAGAATAACCCGGATTTTTCCAAAGGTATTATGAATACTTTTACTTATTATTTAATGTTCATCCAACATATTATCAAATATTACGGCCATTTGTCAAATTATGAGTTGAACAATTTTTAGCTCTTGGACGATAACCTTACCCCAAAAAGGGATTATCGCGCTTTTCTTCTCCGATAGTGGTCGCCTCACCATGCCCAGGAAAAACAAGTGTCTCTTCAGGCAGGATTAGGAGTTTTTTCTTGACTCCAGCTAGGAGTTGATCTAACGATCCGCCGGGGAAATCCGTCCGACCAATCGACCCTGCAAAAAGAGTATCCCCGCTAAACAGCCCTTCAGAGCATAAAAAACATGCCCCCCCAGGAGAATGCCCAGGAGTGGAAATAACTTTGAGCCGTTCGTTGCCAATCACGAGTTCTTGCCCGTCCTCCAGCAGGATATCTGCTTTTTTCTGGACGAGATTCTGCCCCATATAACCTGAAAGGTTCTTCCTCCCATCGGTCAGCATGCCTGCATCGCCCTCATGAATCCCGACTTGGACATTTCCTCCTAATAAGTCTCTCAGTTCATCGACAGCACCAATGTGATCGATATGTCCGTGGGTCAGAAGAATATAGTCGACCTTTACACCCTTCTCTAAAATCCAGCGTTGAATCTTCTTAGCTTCAGCTCCTGGGTCAATGATTACGGCTTTCTTTGTTTCCATACAGGCATAGAGATAACAATTTGCACTTATAGGTCCTACAGCTCGCCCTTCAATCATTTACATTCCTCCTAGAATTTCTTTTCACTATCCAACAGTATCGTCACTGGTCCAGCGTTGATCAGTTCAACGTCCATTTCAGCTTGAAAGACCCCCGTTTCGACCTT
>DOPS01000003.1:0-6881 GCA_003512645.1 Desulfosporosinus sp. | reverse complement strand
GTAGAACACCCGCAGGCACTCATCAATCTTTCTCAGTATGGAATCGAAGAACACCCCCATGTCGGCCCAGCGGACTATCAGCTGACCTATCAGGACGTTAGGACGGGACGGGGAGCCTATGCTTTTTGTATGTGCCCAGGCGGAAAGGTTGTGGCCGCGACCTCGGAAGAGGGAGGGGTTGTCACGAACGGTATGAGCGCCTATGATCGGGACACGCAGATTGCCAACAGTGCGATTGTTGTAACCGTTGGTCCAGATGACTTTTCGACCGACCATCCTCTGGCGGGCCTAGAATTCCAAAGAGAATGGGAACATAAGGCATTTATTGCGGGAGGGTCAAATTATCGGGCTCCAGCTCAACGAGTGTTGGATTTTTTAGAACAGCGAGTCACAGAGCGCTTTGACTTGTCGCCAACTTATGCCCCGGGCATTGTGCCGAGTGAGTTGCATCAGGTACTTCCGACTCAAGTAGGAGAGGTATTAGAGCGAGCACTTCGAGTTTTTAACGGTAAAATTAAAGGTTTTGCTGGGGAAAGAGCAACTTTGACAGGAGTCGAGACAAGGACAAGTGCCCCCATCCGCATCGTTCGAAACACTCAGGGGGAATCTTTAAGTATGGTAGGACTTTATCCAGCAGGGGAAGGAGCCGGGTATGCTGGAGGGATTACAAGTGCTGCAGTGGACGGATTAAGAATCGCAGAATTTCTTATGGCGCAATATGCTCCAATAGAGTAAACTAATACAGTTAACCCTAAAAAAACATTAGAGATTAAGAACATTTTGCTTAAGAAGTAATACACTAGAAGATATGAAGGGAGGGAACGATTTGAGTCGACTCTTTGGAACCGATGGGGTCCGTGGTGTGGCTAACAGCCAGTTGACACCGAATCTCGCTTTTAGACTTGGGCAAGCAGGGGCTTATGTGCTTAGTAAAGAGCATCCACACCCTCGAATTGTCATCGGCAAAGATACTCGGATTTCTGGAGATATGCTTGAAGCGGCACTTATCGCCGGAATATGCTCGGTCGGAGCGGATGTTTTACGGGTCGGTGTACTACCAACACCTGGGATCGCTCTCTTAACGCGTACCCTTGATGTTAGTGCCGGAGTGGTGATTTCAGCATCCCATAACCCTGTTCAAGATAACGGCATAAAATTCTTTGATTCAACCGGGTATAAATTACCGGATGCTATCGAAGATGAAATCGAAAGCATCGTAGATAGTGAAGATAAACCTTGGCAGATCCCTGTTGGCGGTGAGATCGGGCGAGTGATTGAGGTGAACGATGCAGGACGTCGCTATAAGGAGTTTCTTAAAAGTACTGTAGGGCGACTGGACGGGATTAAAGTTGTCTTGGACTGTGCCAACGGAGCGGCATCGTTTGTAGGCCCAGAAGTATTGCAAGAAATCGGAGTAGAAGTCATCTCTATCTGTAATATACCAGACGGTGTGAATATCAATGATAGTTGTGGATCGACTCATCCAGAACAGTTGCAGCGAGCAGTTTTAGAACACGGCGCAGATCTAGGCTTAGCCATGGACGGAGATGCTGACCGTCTCATCGTGGTTGATGAACGTGGGGCGATTTTAGACGGAGATTTTATCATGCTGATTTGTGCCCTAGCTCAGAAGGCTAAAGGGACCTTAGCCCAGAATGCAGTCGTGATAACCGTCATGAGTAACTTAGGTCTCCATCTGGCCCTGAAAAAGGCAGAAATCTCAATTTTCGAGACACAAGTCGGGGATCGCTATGTCATGGAAGAGTTGATCAAGACCGGGGCGAAGCTTGGTGGAGAGCAGTCTGGACATATTATTTTCCTGGACAGCAACACGACCGGAGATGGACTATTGACCGCTCTGCAGTTGTTAGCTGTGGTGAAGGAGCGGCAACTTCCGCTCTCCCAACTCGCATCTCAAATGCAGCGGTTACCTCAGGTGCTCCTCAATACTAAGGTACAACATAAAGACCGCTTAATGAAGGATGAGAGAGTACTTGCGAAAGTACATGAAGCTGAGGAATTTCTAAACGGTACTGGCAGAGTCTTAGTACGTCCTTCCGGGACAGAGCCACTCATCCGAGTCATGGTTGAAGGACCTGACCAACAAAAATTAAAAGAATTGGCCCAAGGGGTCATTGACATTATTAATCAATGTGATGAATAAATAAAAAATACCAATAGCTTACTGTCTCTAATTCACGTATAATGGTTCATGTGCCTTTAGTAGTAAAGAACTCACATAGTTGAGGCACATGAACCCAACCGATCTGCTGTGTGGAGGTTAGACCGATTCTTAATGTGTTGTCTATCATAATAATGGAGAGAAGGTGATGTTCTAGGTTGAGAGATAAAGATTGAAGCTCAGAGTTTTGGAGTCAGGAGTTGAGTTTGAGCAAAAGGCTAAAGATACTTGTGGATAGACAGTTGTAGTTAGAGGGCAATATATTAAAGCGCCAGGACCTTAAGAGGATTTTCTATTTAAGGTCGACGAGGAAGAGGGTTATCGAACAATTCGGCGGATCCCTCTCGGTGGCTTGTCACCGTAAAGCTTGCTTAAAACCGAGGAGTAATTCTCGGGACAAAGAGAAAGCTGACAAGACAAGGGGAAAGTCTACTCAATTTGCCCCCTTGCTTGAATTGCCTAAAATCTAAAGCAACAAGTCGTCCGTACAGGGGCGACTTTATTTTTTTACTAGAAGACCAGTCTAAATGAATCATCGAGCGACGTACGTAGTATACGTAAAGCAAGAACAGGGATTATAAGGATTAATGATGAGCAGCCAGAGGCCAGCGCAATTATTTTGAAGGAGATGTTACAAATGTGTGGAATTGTAGGATATATTGGAAATAAAGTAGCCATTCCGATTCTGGTAGACGGCTTAAAGAAGCTTGAGTATCGGGGGTATGATTCCGCAGGCGTTGCCGTGCTGGATCATGAGGAAATTGTCATTTCTAAAAGCGTGGGTAAGTTAGTAGCTTTAGAAGAGGAACTTGGAGCAGTTTATTCCCAATCATTCATTGGGATCGGGCATACTCGCTGGGCGACTCATGGGCGACCTTCTCAAGCTAATGCTCATCCGCATAGCGACTGTGGTCAGGATTTTGTCGTGGTGCACAACGGAATTATTGAGAATTACCTAGAATTAAGGGAAAGACTGATCGAAAAGGGACATCAGTTTGTTTCAGAAACAGATACAGAAGTTTTAGCCCATTTGGTGGAGGACTATTATGCAGGAGACCTTGAGGCGGCTGTCCGTGAAGTCTTGAAGACAATTCATGGATCCTATGCCATGGTTGTCCTAAGCCGTAAGGAGCCCGATAAGTTGGTTGCCGCCCGTAAAGACAGTCCGATGGTAGTGGGCCTTGGAGATGGTGAGTTCTTCGTGGCCAGTGATATAACTGCGATTTTAAACTATACGAGAAAAGTCTATATCTTAGATGACGGCGAGATGGTCGTCATAACAAAAGCTGGGGTTAAAGTCTCGGACTTCGAAGGAATTCCGCACACGAAGGACGTTTTTGACGTGAAGTGGGATGCCGTGGCTGCAGAAAAAGGCGGGTACGAGCATTTCATGCTCAAAGAAATTCACGAGCAGCCTCGTGCTTTGAAGGATACGATGTTGGGTCGTTTAGAAGAGGAAAGAGTCGTTCTTCAGGAAGTCGATCTGACCCTTGAAGAACTTGCGAAAATCAACAAAGTATATATTGTGGCTTGTGGTACTGCCTGGCATGCCGGATTAGTCGGCAAGACTTTGATTGAGCGCTGGGCACGTCTCCCGGTGGAAGTAGATATTGCCTCAGAGTTCCGTTATCGTTCCCCGCTTGTGGATGAGAATACCCTAGTAGTAGTGGTCAGCCAGTCCGGAGAAACAGCCGACACTTTAGCGGCACTGCGAGAAGCTAAAAATCGCGGAGCACGCGTGGTAGCCGTCACGAATGTCGTGGGCAGCACGGTATCCCGTGAAGCTCATGATGTAATCTTTACTTGGGCGGGCCCAGAGATCGCGGTCGCTTCTACGAAAGCTTATACCACTCAGCTGGAAGGAATGGTGTTACTCGGACTCTATCTTGCCCAAGTCAAAGGAACCTTGCCTGCCAAAAAGATCGGGGAAATTATCTCCGCTCTGAAGAGAATTCCTGCCCAAGCTCAAGAGGTTTTGGATCAGGAAAGCCTGATCAAAGAGTTAGCAAAGTCCTTTGTTAATGTGGAAGATGCTTTTTTCATCGGTCGCTCGTTAGACTGGGCCGTTGCCATGGAAGGCTCCCTGAAATTAAAGGAGATTTCCTATATTCATGCAGAAGCTTATGCCGCGGGAGAATTAAAACACGGCACTTTAGCACTGATCACAGAGCATACGCCGGTGATTGCTCTGGCAACTCAACGGGATGTGTACGATAAAACGATCTCCAATGTCAAAGAGGTTAAAGCTCGGGATGCTCGTGTGATCGGACTGACCTATAAGGGCAACACCAACTTGGCGAAGTCCGTCGACCATGTGATCTACATTCCAGAGACCCTAGATGAGCTTGCTCCGATTTTGACAGTTATACCGCTGCAGCTTCTGTCTTACTATGTCTCCGTGGCTAGAGGGTGTGACGTCGATAAGCCAAGGAATTTGGCCAAGAGTGTGACGGTGGAGTAGGGGTTTGGGTTGTGAAACAGCAGCAGCTGTTCATCGGAAATAAAGTTTTTCAATAGGAAAAAAAGTTGTTAAAAAGGAAATAAAGTTATTAAATATGGAACCACCATTTTATGGTATACTAATTGGTAGTATATTCAAGGAAAGGTGGTTTTTTCTTTTGCCTGGAGGAAAAAGCCTATGGAATGAAGCTAAGTTCAAACGATATCTGAAAGAGGGCCGTGGTCAAGGAATAGGAGCAGATTATATTCCTTGGCATAGGGTTCAAGACTTCAATTCGAGAGGAAGAACTTCTCGTGGACCAGGTTGGAAAACAGGAAGAGAGCATCAACTCTTTTCTGACCTCGAAACGAATTACTTTTATATGCTTGAATGGGAAGATTCAGTTACGGATATACGAGAACAATATCCTTTGCTGGATTTGGAACTGGCCATGAGGATCGCGGAAGAAATAGGAGTCAAATATCCTGCAAGGCAAGGATTTCCGTGGATGCTTACTACAGATTTCTTGATTAATACTGTTGTTAATGGTAAAGAAGTCACCATTGCAAGGACAGTTAAGCCTTCTGAGGACTTGGAAAAACGACGGATATTAGAGAAGTTTGAGATTGAGCGAAGATATTGGCAGACCAAGGACATTGATTGGGCGATCGTTACCGAAAACGAGATTCAAAGGCAAGTCTCAAGGAATATCGAGTGGCTACACCCTTACAAGCGTCTAGAACCAACTGAAAGTCTGTCGCAGGACGACCTGATATACTATGCAGAAATAATAAAAAGAGAGCTTGATAAAAGCGCAAAGCCCATAAGAATTGTTCTGACTCAAATAGAAAAGAACCATAATTTGAATTCCGGAACAGGGATATATCTCTTTAAACATTTGTTAGCTTGCAAAGATATTAAGATGAACATGGGTACGAAAATCTATGAAGGGTGTTCGGCAGCAGATATATTGTCTATCCACTTTGAACATGAGGAGGCAATTGTATGAGAAAAAACCTCCTGATAAATGATCTGATCTGTTGGACTGATGATGGAGATCGCCTAGAAAGGGTTCTCTGGATTGACGAAGGCCGGGTTATTGCTTTTTGCATAGATGTACAAGCTTCAGTTGGATTTCCTCGGAAGGTGCCATTATCTCAAATTAATGAATCTATTGAGCGATATGAAGCTGTAATAATTGAAAATGATCCATACGCTGTAATTGTGAGAGAAGATGATTTAACAGAGAGCCAAAGGGTATTGAGAGATATGGGCTGGAATGTTGTTTCATCCGTGATTTCTAAAGTTGGTGAACCGGATATTTTTATTCGAGAAAAACGTGGATCTGTTATTGTTTCTGTCTCCAAGGAGTTTAGGATTTCCGTAAATACAGTCTACAGATATTTGAGAAGGTATTGGCAGCGTGGAAAGAGGCCCAGCGCCTTGCTGCCTGATTATAGCAATTCGGGAGGAAGAGGGAAGCCGAAGAGCGCCGGAGAAAAGAAACGGGGTCGTCCGAGAAAAAATCCCTCTATAGCAGGAACTGGGATCAATGTGGATGAATCGATAAAGCAGATATTTCTTATTGCTTATGAAGAGTTTTATAAGACCCGCAAAGAATTAACTTTGGCTAAAACCTACGAGAGAATGTGTGAGAAATATTTTGCGGAGAATATGTATTTTGAGGACGGACAGAAGAGGGTTGCCATATTAGGGCCAGATGAAAGGCCGAATTTGGATCAATTTGACTATTGGGTTGAGAAGCATGAGAAAACAAACTTTAACAGTACTGTGATTGCAAGGAAAGGTGAAAAGTGGTTTTCTTTGAAGGGCAGGGCATTGCAAGGAAGATCCGATGCGGAGCTTATCGGCCCCGGTTCATTGTTTCAGATTGATTCTACAGTCGGCGATGTGTATCTCGTATCAAGATTTAACAGAGAGTGGATTATTGGCAGGCCGGTGATTTATGCAGTAATTGACGCATTTAGCCGGATGGTCGCAGGAATATATGTTGGCTTAGAGGGACCATCTTGGTTGGAAGCAGCAAATGCTATAGCTAACTGTGCGACTGATAAAGTGAAGTTCTGTAAGGATTATGATATAAACATTGAACCTGAAGAGTGGCCTATTAAAGGACTGCCCAATGCCATAGTGGCGGATCGTGGTGAACTGGAAGGAAAGCCTGTTGAGACACTGAGTAAAAACCTTCATGTGTGGATTAAGAACACCCCGCCTTATAGTGGTTGTTACAAAAAAGCA
>DOPS01000007.1:0-24163 GCA_003512645.1 Desulfosporosinus sp. | reverse complement strand
TCTTCCCTCGGAGTCCCTGAGCGTGACACCTTGCTCATGATGGTTGAACAGCTTAACGCTAAGGGCGGAGTGAAAGGACATCCCATTGAGTTAACGATCATGGATAACAAAAGTGACGAAACGGAAAGTGTTCTGGCCGTTAAAACCCTAATCGAAAAAGGTGCCCTTGCCATCCTAGGGGCCAGCTCGAGCGGAACCTCCATGGCGATGATTAAGACGGTGGAAAGTGAAAAAGTTCCCATGATTTCCTTGGCGGCTGCCAGTAGTATTGTAGAGCCGACTAGCGAGCGGCAATGGGTCTATAAAACAGCCCAAAGTGATATTGTGATGATCAGTAAGATTATTAGCTACCTCAAGAAAAACAACCTGAATAACGTTGCTTTTTTGTATATGAATAACTCCTTCGGCGACAATGGTAAGAAAGCAATCTCTGCTGCTGTGAAGGATAGCGGGATCAATATCGTAGCTGAAGAAAAATTTGATGCCAATGACAAGGATATGACGCCGCAGCTAACCAAGGTTAAGGCGAGCGGGGCTCAAGTCGCGATAGTATGGGCCATCCCACCTTCGGCCTCCATTCTGACCAAGAATTTCAAAGACATAGGTCTTGCGATTCCACTGATTCATAGCCATGGGGTAGGGAATCAAAAATTCATTGATCTTGCTCAAGGCGCAGCCGATGGTGCTCTCCTGCCGATCGGAAAACTTTCAGTGGCTCAGCAAATCCCGGATAATGATCCCCAGAAAAAAGTACTGGAAAGTTACATCGCAGATTATGCCAAGAAGTACAATGCTGAGCCTAATTCCTTTGGAGGATATGCCTGGGATGCCTTCAATCTGTTAGTAAGTGCCCTAGAGAAGGCCGGTCCGGATCGTGTGGCAATCAGGGAAGAGTTGGAAAAGACGCAGGGATTTGTCGGTATTTCAGGCGTGTGGTTAAAAGATGCTATTTCCATGATTATTTTACTGGGAGTTCTCTTGTTTCGACCGGAGGGAATTATTGGGGCGATCAGAGAGAGGAAAATATGATTTTATAAACTTGTAGATGAGAGGTTGAGGCGAAAGGCATGGTTATAAAATGGAACTAAAAAATCAGCGGGGATTGATCCTACTACTGCTACTGCTCATAATTCCTCTGATTGTTGAGAGTAATTACCTGTACAGCACGCTAGTCATCATCGGTCTTTATGCAATTATCGTACAGGGCTTAGGAATCCTGATGGGATATGCAGGTCAGGTATCCTTTGGGCATGCTGCATTTTTTGGATTGGGCGGATACGCGGCAGCAATACTGACAACTCAGTTTCAGTGGCCCACACTTTTAGCGCTTTTGGCCTCAGTAATCCTGCCGGGAATCATTGCAGGGCTCATCGGCCGGCAAACCTTGAAGTTGCGTGAACTTTATCTGGCCTTAGCGACCCTCGGTTTTGGGATTTTGGTGCATATTTTCTTCAACGAGGGCGGCGAACTAACCGGAGGACCGTCAGGAATCAGCGGGATCCCCAATCTTTCCATCGGCAGTCTTAGTTTTGACAGTGATCAGAAATTCTATCTACTAGTTTGGATCATTTTGTGGCTGTTATTGATCCTGTAGTCGGATTGTACAGGCCTGCCACAGGGAAGATAATTTTTAAAGGTAAATCGATAACCGGCCACAAGACGGAACAAGTTGTGAGGCAAGGGATCAGCCTAGTTCCGGAAAAAAGAGAACTTTTCAGCACCTTGAGTGTCCTAGACAACCTGATGTTGGGGGCTTTTCACCGTTACCGCATAAGTAAGCCAGGATTAAGGAACGATGTCCAAGAAATACTAGAGATTTTTCCGGCTTTGAAAGGTAGAGAGAGTGATCAGGCGGGCAGCTTAAGTGGTGGCTTGCAGCAGATGTTGGCGATTGGGAGAGGCTTAATGTCTCGTCCTGCCCTCTTGATGTTGGATGAACCTTCGATTGGGTTAGCTCCCTTAGTAGTACGGGAAATAATGTCCATTTTGGTCCAGTTAAAAAAGACCGGAGTCACGATAGTCCTCGTAGAGCAGAATACCAAATCAGCTCTAAAAGTGGCTGACAGCGTCATGGTGATGGAAAGAGGCGGGATTACACATAGTGGCAATTCTGAGGAAATAATTGCCGACTCATCTATCCATGAGGCTTACCTTGGACGAGCTCGAGTTAATTGATGAACTGCTTTTTTTATTTGACTAAATTTTTGTAGTCTGAAGAGTACTGTGAGAAAATCCAAAAAGGACTAGAGTTTTAAGAAGATGATGAATGCGGTCATTAAATAGGTATTTTGTATACAATTATTTTCCACCCTTGACATTGAGATTGTAAAGAATATAATAATATATAAATATTCGGAATATTTAAGTTCCTTTTATCTTAAGGACTTTTTTCCTTTCATATCTAAGAGCAATGAGGCTCCTGACACAATGCTTTAGAGTAATTTGTCTGGAGCCTTTGTTGTATATAGAGAGATCAGGTTCGAGCTGCAAAAGCCCGAACTGGTTTGTTTTTGTTTTTTTATTCACTCACATTAAAAAAATTTAACCACATTGAACATTGTTAGTAAGTTGCTTTAAGGTCGCCAAATAAAGGGGGTGAACAATATATTTTTACTATAAAAATTTTTTAGAACTATTTTAAGAAGTGGAGGAGAGCAAAATGAAAAGAGTATTGGTTCTGGTGCTTAGTTTCCTGGTGTTGGCGAACTTAGTCGGTTGTGCTAAGTCAGCGAATACACCTCAAGCGTCTTCAACACAGGATAAAACTTTGGTGGTAGCGACTGCGGCGGATTTCGGGACAATTGATCCTGCTGTGGCCATGGACAATTCAGCCTGGAAAATATGTTATCCTGCTTATGAGCGTCTTGTTAACTTCAAAGGGAGTAGTACTGAAGTCGAACCTGGTTTAGCGAAGTCATGGGATGTTTCACAGGACGGATTAACTTGGACCTTTCATCTGAACGATAATCTTAAATTTGAAGATAGTACAAGTTTAGATGCTGCAGCCGTTAAATTTTCCTTTGACAGGTTAATGAACGTAAAAAAAGGACCATCTGATGCATTTCCAAGTTTGGAAAGTGTAACGGCAGTTGATCCGAAAACCGTACAATTTAAACTAAAAACCGTCTTTCCTCCCTTCCTTTCTACTTTAGCGACTAATGGCGGTGGAATAGTCAACCCTGTTGTTATGAAGCAAGAGAAGGATGGGGATATGGGACAAAACTGGTTAGCTGCTCACACTGCCGGTAGTGGTGCTTACATTTTGTCGGAGTGGGTTCCGGAACAGTATCTTAAATTAACGGCTAATCCCAATTACCCAGGTGAAAAACCTAAGTTAAACACAATTATGGTAAAAATCATCAAAGACCCATCGGCACAGCGCATGGCTTTGGAAAAAGGCGATGTTGACATAGCTGAAAGTATTCCGGTTGATCAAATCAAAGAATTAAAGAAAAATGCGGATTTAGTGGTGTTCGATACACCAAGTCTAATGGTCGATTATGTTTACTTAAATACTCAAAAGTCGACACTTAATAATCCTAAAGTACGGCAAGCGATTTCTTATGCTATAGACTATCAGGGGATTATTTCCAGTGTTTGGCAGGGAAATGCTACCCAAATGCGCGGTCCTATTCCGAAGGGGCTATGGGGTTATCAGCCAGACTTATTCCAGTATACCAGAAACCTTGAAAAGGCTAAGTCTCTTTTACAGGAAGCCGGAGTCAAGGACTTGACATTTAATTTGATGTATTCTGATCGTAAAGCCTGGTGGGAGCAAGAAGCTCAAATCATCCAAAATAATCTCGCTGAGATCGGAATTAAAGTTAACCTGCAAAAAATTGCTTATGCTACTCAACGGGAAAAAATTGATAAAGGGGACTTTGAACTGACGCTAGGTGTTTGGAGTCCTGATTATGCCGATCCCTACATGTTTATGAATTACTGGTTTGATTCCAAAAACTTCGGTTTAGCCGGCAACCGAGCCTTCTACAAAAATGACAAAGTTGATCAATTTGTCCGACAAGCAGCCAGTATTAATGATCCGGTCCAAAGAACGGAACTGTATAAACAGGCCCAGGAGCTCATTATGCAGGATGCCCCTTATGTCTTCCTAGTACAGAAAAACTATCAATTACCTATGCGGAAATCTGTGCAAGGTTTTGTCTTTAACCCAATGCTTGAGGATATGTATAATTTCCAAACGATTAACAAGTAAATGGGGTAGCAGAATGAGTCGCATCAAATTTTTAGCTAAATGGCTAAGCCAGCTCCTGATTGTTCTCTTAGGTGTTACTCTTGTAACTTTTCTTGTTTCGCATGTCGTGCCGGGTGATCCGGCACGCATGCTTATTGGACAAAGGGCAGATGCCCAAACTTTGGAAAGTATGAGACATGCCTTGGGCCTTGATAAACCGGTTTGGTTCCAATACCTTGACTATTTGTGGGGTCTAGTGCAGGGGGATATGGGAATCTCCATCCGAACCCAGCGTCCTGTTCTGAGCGAATTGTTAACTTATTTTCCGGCAACCATTGAATTAACACTATTTGCCATGGGATTTGCGGTAATCATCGGCGTCGTTCTCGGTTTACTTTCGGCTGCTTACCGTGATACTCTAATTGATCATGCTACCCGGGTTTTTGCAATTTTAGGAGTATCCACACCGTTGTTTTGGCTGGGTTTGGTGGTTTTGCTGCTATTCTATAAATATTTGGGCTGGCTTCCCGGGTCCGGTAGAATTGACTCGTTTATTAATCCGCCGACTCATATAACCGGGCTTTACGTATTGGACAGTGTTTTATCGGGAGACTGGGTTGCTCTCAAGAGTAGTATGCTCCATCTGGTTTTACCGTCCATCTGTTTAGGTTACATTCAACTCGCTACTATTGCCCGCCAGGTAAGGGCCAGTATGATCGAGGTGCTTGAGTTGGACTATATTAAGACGGCAGTTTCTAATGGGATTCCCCGTAAGAGAATCATTTATCGGCATGCTTTGCGCAATGCTTTAATACCTACAGTCACAGTTATTGGCTTAACATTCGGAGAGCTTTTGGGCGGAGCGATTATAACTGAAACGATTTTTGCCTGGCCGGGTATGGGTAAATATGTTGTTGATTCAATTTCCTTTTTGGATTTCCCAGCGATTATGGGTTTTACAATTTTAGTAGCGCTCATCTATGTCTTGATTAATATGCTCGTTGATCTGCTCTATCCTATACTCGATCCGCAAATTAAGGGGTGAACTGACTTTGGTTGAACTAAGATATTTTCATTATTTTACAAAGCGTTACCCCTTGACCGTAATTGGAATGATCATTATTTCTTTGGTTATGCTGCTGGCTCTTGCAGCCCCGTTAATTTCACCGCATAATCCCTATACCATGCATCTGGTAGACCGTTTGAAACCACCTAACAGTATCTATCTTTTAGGTACGGATGAGCTGGGGCGTGACATTCTAAGTCGTATAATTTACGGAGCAAGACTTTCTCTTTTAGCTGGGGTGGGGATTGTTGGCATCGCCGGTATTTTTGGTATAATCTTTGGCAGTATTTCAGGATTTTTAGGCGGCAAAGTTGATTCATTGCTCATGCGACTTATGGATATCATGTTGGCCTTTCCAAGTCTGGTTTTAGCCCTTGCTCTATCAGCGGCTTTAGGCCCAAATTTTCACAATAGTATACTTGCTGTAGCTATTGTGAAAATTCCTGTTTATGTCCGTCTGGTCCGAGGCCAGACCCTGTCCATCAAAGAAAGACAATTTGTCAAAGCAGCTCAAACCTTTGGTGCACCCAAGGCTTGGATTATCAGCCGTCATATTATACCGAACTGTTTGGCACCTGTCGTTGTTCAGGCAAGTTTAGGAATTGGGGAGGCTATCCTTATTGCTGCCGCACTGTCGTTCATTGGTTTAGGCGCTCAACCTCCGGAGGCTGAATGGGGTGCAATGGTTAGTATGGGCAGAACCTTCTTGCTCGATCAATGGTGGTATGCAACCTGTCCAGGCATTGCTATATTCTTTACGGTCATAGGGTTCAATTTATTGGGTGATGGGGTTAGAGATATGCTTGACCCACGCTCCCGCAATTAGGAGGAAAGTTATGGAGCCTCTTTTAAGAATCAGCGATCTTCATGTGGACTTTCTCGGTTATGCCGGAGTAACCCGAGTCCTCAATGGAATTGATTTAGAGCTATTCCCCGGAGAATTCTTAGGATTAGTTGGAGAATCCGGTTCGGGGAAATCTCTTACAGCTAACTCGGTTCTCGGATTATTACCTAAAAGGAGTGCCAGGATATCCAAGGGTTCCATTATGTTTGAAGGTCAGGAATTAGTAGGTAAACCGGAGAAAGAGTTCCAAAGCATCAGGGGCAAGAAGATTTCTATGGTTTTTCAGGAGCCTATGAATGCCCTCAATCCATCGTTTAAAATAGGCACTCAAATGGCGGAAATCCTTAAATTACATAAGGGATTAACGTCTAAAGAGGCTAAGGTGGAATCTGTCCGTTGGCTATCCCGGGTTCGGATACCGCATCCCGAAAGGATAGTCAATGAGTATCCTTTCGAATTAAGCGGTGGTATGAGACAAAGAGTACTTTTAGCTATGGCCCTTGGCTGTGGAGCGAAGCTCCTGCTGGCAGATGAGCCTACGACTGCTCTTGATGTTACCATCCAAGCCCAGATTTTGCAGCTTATGAAAGAAACGGCGGATCAACTTGGGACTTCGGTACTTCTGATCACGCATGACTTGGCTGTGGTGGCTCAAACCTGCCGACGGGTTGCAGTGATGTATAGTGGGAATATTGTAGAAAGTGGCCCGGTCGGAGAAGTTTTACACAGACCGCGGCACCCTTATACGATAGCTCTCTTGCAGGCATTGCCAAACCCTGACGGCAAGCAAAACGACTTAAGATCCATCCCCGGTAGTGTTCCGAACCTTTTAACCCCCCCATCTGGTTGCCGTTTTCACCCACGGTGTACTTTAGCAGAAAAGAAGTGCAGGGAGATCCGGCCATTGTTAACCAGTATTTCTGAGAATCATTATGTAGCCTGCTGGAGGGATGGACATCATGCTTAAACCTTTACTTTCTCTAAGAGGGGTGGAAAAGGAGTTTCTTGTTCGTGGAAATAAAGGAAGTTTATCGTTTAAAGCTGTGAACAACGTTTCCCTGGATATCTTTCCGGGTGAGACGGTGGGTTTGGTTGGTGAATCCGGCTGCGGTAAGAGTACTTTAGGATATATGGTGCTTAATCTTCTGGACTTAACGAATGGAGAGATTCTGTTTGAGGGTCAAAATTTGACGGATATCGGCAAAGTTCAGCAGCGAGAAATAAAATCACAAATTCAAATTGTTTTTCAAGATCCACAATCTTCCCTAAACCCAAGATTTAGAATCGGGCAAATCGTCGAAGAACCCTTACGCTTAAATGGTTGGCGGGATAAACACAAAAGACAGGAGCGGGTGAGGCAACTTCTCACCAAGGTAGGGTTAGGGGAGGAATATCTAGGCAGGTTTCCGCATGAACTGAGCGGGGGCCAACGGCAACGGGTAGCGATCGCCAGGGCCCTATCTTTAGATCCCAAACTTATTGTTCTGGATGAACCAACTTCAGCTTTAGATGTGTCGGTACAGGCCCAGATCCTCAATTTGCTAAAGGAATTGCAAAGGGACCTTAACCTTGCGTATTTGTTTATTTCGCATAATTTAGCCGTTGTAAGGCACTTAAGCAGTAAAGTTGCGGTCATGTATTTAGGCAGAATCGTAGAATTGGCCGACTCAGACGAATTATTTAATAACCCTCTCCATCCCTATACAAAAGTTCTTCTGCAATCTGTACCTAATCTCAATACGGAAAAACCTCTGGTTGTGGAGTTCGATGGCGAAATGTCGACCCGGTTGATATCTCCTCAGGGATGTAGTTTCCACCCTCGTTGTTGTTATGCAAATGAACTGTGTCGTGAAACCGGTACGGAATTACAATTTATTAAAGAGGGACACTGGGTTTCTTGTCATGATGTGAGCTGGGGAGAAAAGAGTGAAGGAGATGTAGTGGTTGCCCAAAGTTCGACAACGTATCCTGGAATCACTGACTAAAAATCAACCCATTAAAAACCTGTTGTTGCTAACAAATGACCTAGCTTTTGGATGTAAACTTAAAGAAATACTGGACATCAAGTGTCAAATCATGGTTGTTCCCTTGAATGTTTCTGTTGTAGACATAGCCTTATCTTCGTCTGTGTACAAAGCTAGCCACATTATAGAATTATATAATCCTACTCTGGAAAATTCCGTTTTTTTGAAGGAATTGCGTCAAGTGTTATTTCAAAAAGGCAAACTTGTACTGGCACTATGGAATTGGGATGAACGTTACTTGGAAGATAAGTTTTGGGGAGATGTAGAATATAAGGTGATTTCCTCTGCGGCTGAATTGTTAGCCCGAAAAATGTCTTCAGTTAAAAAAGTTAAGATTACTTCGGAATTGGGAACTGATATCAGTTTTTCAATTGAAGGGAGACCTTGGATTCTAGCCGACGGATACTGTGAACCAAGTAAATTAACACAGCTTCCGGATGGAGAAATATTTACCTGTCCGGTTGAAGAGACATTTAGTGGGCAAATTATGGTTGATGGCACCATATCACGGCTTTGGCTGCCAAGCAAACCTGTGAAACTGGTGTTTGAGGCAGGGGTGTTAATAGATGGAAGTTCTGAATTTATGGAATGGATTGAGCTTTATGCCGGCGGGGTTCGAAGTATTGGTGAATTTGCTATTGGGATAAATCCTGCCATAAACAAACCCTACCATAATATCTCTACCGATGAAAAAGAAGGTGGAAGTGTCCATTTTGCCATTGGAGACAGTTACAACCTGGGACGAACGAAGTCCATACATCATGTGGATTTTGTCATCCGAAAACCCATAATCTCCATTGACGACAGTATATTGCAGCATTATTTGCCAGGGAGCGATGATACTGATGAGCGATTTATCAATGTCACCTGAAGGAGTACCTATTAAAGATATCGGGAAAAAGATTCGTTATTATCGTCAAGAAAAGGAGATGACCGTAGAGGCCTTAGCAAACAAAACCAACTTGAGTTCCAGTCTGATTAGCCAGGTCGAGCGTGGACTTTCTACCCCTTCTCTAGACTCTCTTTGGAAGATGACCCAGGCCTTGGGGATATCGCCAATTAAGTTATTTGAAGAAAATGCCAATGACCAGGTCGTTGTAATTCCGCGAGAGGAACAAAAAGTTTTAATATTGCCTGAATCTAATGTGACCTATCGACTTCTTTCCCCGGTTAATAGTCAGACTAAGTTAGAGTTCCTTTCCATTGTTCTGGAACCGGGTACTTGGTCGAAGGTCGATTTAGTGGCACACAAAGGGGAAGAATGTGGAGTTATTGTCCATGGGGAAATGACGGTAGTCGCCGGAAATAAAGAGTATCTACTGAGGGAGGGGGACAGCATTTACTTGGATAGTACAGTTCCCCATCGTTTTTTTAATCATGCAGACAAAGTAGCCATTGGGATCTGGGCTATGACCCCGCCTTCTTTCTAAATTAAATGAGGTGATATTTATGCTTTTTTTTGAGAAGTGGAGGTCTTGTCAACTTGTTCAAAAAGGACTCAGCCGTTGGATTTGGCTGAGTCCTCTTTAATTATGGAAAATCACTAAAAGAATCTTGCGCGAGATTTTGATTCTTTCGCTGAAAAACGTAGGCTCAGAAAGATTCGCGCTCGATCGTGTGGCTATACGAGTTCTTTGACGCGTTATTTTAGTAACTGGATATTCAGTAGGAATTAAATAAGAGTTGTCTCATAAAAGAAATAGGGCTGTAATTTTGCAGGAAAAATTTAGTAGGTGGCGAATTAAGATCTTGTAAGTATTTAAATATTCTGAAAAAAACCTTAGGAGGTAGCATGGAACTGCAAAAGTCCATTAAAGAAGACAAAATTGTCAATCCCAAGGGTATAGATGCAACTGTAATTTTGTTTATTATTACTGGTATATTAGTTGTACTTGGATCGTTAGGATTTGGACGTTTCAGTATGGCACTTATTCTACCGTCCATGCAAAAAGGCTTAGGGTTTACCCACTCCCAAATGGGTTTTATCGTGACTGTAGCTTTTTTAGGTTATTTATCCTTTAGCCTTGGATCAGGTATCGCCTCGGCACGTTGGGGAGCAAGTAAGATAATCACCTTTTCTCTTTTTTTAACAGGATCTAGTATGATTTTGACTGGGTTGGGTTCAGGATTTTTGTGGCCTTTGATCTGGCTAGCTTTAGCAGGAGTCGGTATGGCTGGAGCTAACATACCAGTCATGGCGATGACTGCTGCTTGGGTGCCGGCTGAACGTCGAGGCTTAGCTTCGGGGCTTCTAGTTTCAGGTTCGGGCTTTGGTCTGATAATCAATGGTTTATTACTACCTAGGTTGTTATCTGCTCCGGGTGGTCAAGGTTGGCGTACTGCTTGGATTTGGTTAGGTATTGCTGTATTAGGTATTGGAATTTGGGCCTACTTTAAACTAAAGGATCGACCAGCTAATTCGAGTCTTACGCAAGTACCAGCTAATCCTATTACACAATCGATTTGGAAAAAGATCATTACAATATTTAAGGAAAAACCGATTTTGCGAAGATTAGCGGTCATATATTTTGCCTTTGGTTTTTCCTACGTGATCTTTACGACTTTTTTTGGAGCTTATTTAACCGAAACTCGAGGCTGGTCTACTGTGAATGCTGGACGATTATGGTCTTGGGTCGGCTTTTGCAGTTTACCTAGTGGGTTTATTTGGGGCTGGGTTTCAGACCGGATAGGACGTCAATGGGGACTTTTTACGGTTTATGTAATACACGGTTGTTGTCTGATTGCCTTTGCAACTTCACCGTGGGAGGGAATGATCATCGTGGCTGCCTTGATTTACGGTTTGAGCATTTTTAGTGTGCCGGCAATCATGAATGCTACCTGTGGAGATGAAGTAGGAGCCCAGTTAGCTCCTACAGCTTTTGGAGCTGTAACTGTCGCCTTTGGCATCGGTCAAATGGCTGCACCGGCAGTCGCCGGAGCAATGTTAGATATGGGTTGGGGTATGGTGCAGAATCTTTGGCTATCTGCCTTAATCGCATTTTCTGGTGCTTTAGTTGCAGTTTTCCTTCATCAGCCAATTTTAAAGTTCATACCAAAGGGATAACAAGGGAACACCCCTTATCCCTCCAAACGATTCAGCTTGAAGTGATTTTGGAATCCAACGATGCTGTAGATTCTGACCTTCAAAGTGTCATCAAGCTGGCGGAGGAACTATCGCCGGTGTGGTTAGTGTTAAAAAATAATGTTGAGGTTATTACGGAATACAAAATTGTGAAGAGTGGACCCACTAAAAGGACCTCGGCGGTATGCGGACTTTTTTGTCCATCTTGTACACTATTCATTGCGACTAAAGAGGACCCAGAACGGTTAAAAAGACTTGCGGTAACTCTGAATCAAACAATCGAAGAAACTCTATGCGAAGGATGCCGCTCTGAAAACAGAACAGCTTATTGCAAAAAGTGTAAGATGGTCGAGTGTACCTTACAAAAAGGACTAGAGTTCTGTGGTGAATGCCAAGAATACCCGTGTGAAGAAATCAAAAGTGTATTACTTCAACTTAACTGATGGTTTGTACTCCTCTGGTATTCTGGTTTCCACGGCCCTATAAACAAAGGGATAGGTAATGTTTCCATGATCTGCATGATCTGGGACGCGGTACCTGTCCCTTTGCCCCTTAAAGTTTAGGCGCAGCGGGGAGCATAATGGACATTTTGGTTCCGATATCCTGCCTGCTCAAAACCTCCAGGTACCCGCCATGTCGCTCCGTGATCCACTTCGCAATAGATAAGCCCAGCCCAGTTCCGCCCGTAGCTCTGGCGCGGGAATCGTCGGCGCGAAAGAAACGATCGAAAATCTGTGGAACCGCATCGGGTGGGATACCAATACCTTCATCTTGTACTGTCAGCCGGGCATAACCGTCAGCTGGGGAAACAGAGATCGTGATCCGTTTACCGGAGAGCGTGTATTTCATGGCATTGTCAATCAGAATTCGAGTCGCCTGTTTGATCAAGCTTTTATCCGCATTAATGAAAACGGGCGTAACACTTGAATCGTATTCGTGCCCACCGTCAATCATCTGCGTCTCCCGTAGCACTTCTACAGCAAGGACGGACAGATCAAAACGCTCAATTTGCAGAACCATGTTGTTGTTATCGCCCCGTGCCAGAAATAATAGCTGTTCCACCAAGCCCTTCATATTTGCTGTTTCATCTTTGATGGCATCAATGGATTCCTGTAAGGTCTTCTCATCATTCTTCCCCCAGCGATCCAACAGATTGGCATATCCCTGAATAACGGAAATTGGCGTCCTTAGTTCATGGGACGCATCCGATACAAAACGCACCTGGGAACGGTAGGAGTCGTTGATTCTGTCCAGCATCCCGTTAATTGCAGAGGCCAGATTTTTTAGTTCGCTTTGCGTATCACCCACTGAAATTCTCGTGTCCAGCCTTGTGGCATTGATGTCGTCTAATTTATCTGCCAGAACTTCCAGCTGCTCAGGTGTAAAGACGCCGCCGGTAGTCAGGTTTTGCGCTGTTTCAGCCAATTCTTCAATAGGACGGAGAGTTCTTCGAATCGTTCTGGCGCCTGAGAAAATGCTGCGGAACAGCATTAAAAGTTCCAGGATCAATAAGATCGCAAACATCTCTACAAATATCCGTAGGGATTCCTGAAGATGGATGGAAATAAGATAAGAACGTCCGTTAGTAGCGATCGACGCATTGTAGGTAACACCCTCTAATTGATCCCAAAAGGTTAAACCTTCAGAATCCGGCAGGTCGATACTTCTGACACCGGACACAGTTTGCTTGGAATGGGGAATCTGTAGGGTTTTGGGCAGTTTAAACCCCTGTGGTTCTTCCGTCTGCAGCGAAACGCTGTATCCTGTGAGTTTAAGCCAGTTTTCCGCATCCTGGGTTGGCAGCCCCGTTTGATTCAGCATTTCAGTCGTCGCCGCTATAGTCTGTTCGGCGCGCACAATTAACCCTGCAGCAGACACCAGACACAAAAATACATTAAGGGTCAGAAAAATCCCCAGCAAACGAAAAAAAAGTTTGAGGCTGAGCTTCCAGACAAGGGAAAACCGTATTTTATCACCGATGCGATTAGGGGGACTGCTTAACTGCTCACTTTTCATCCTTAATCACATACCCCACTCCCCTTACGGTATGTATCAGTTTAATATCAAACACCTCATCAATTTTGCCACGCAGAAAACGTACGTAAACATCGACAGCATTAGTTTCTCCCGCAAAATCAAAACCCCAAACGTTTTCGAGCAGTGCTTCCCGGGAAATGACCAAGCCTTTATTTTTTAGCAGGTAGTGGAGAAGGTCAAATTCGCGTTTTGTTAGTTCAATGAACTTGCCCATGACACTAACTGTATGGCGGCTGGTGTCCAGCAGCAGACCGGAGGCGGATAACACTACTGCATCTTCCTGGATAGTTTTTCTGAGGGCGGTGCGGATCCGAGCGAGAAGCTCCTCTATCGCAAAGGGTTTGGTAATATAGTCGCTCGCCCCGCTGTCAAGTCCGGATACTTTATCCACCACACTATCCCGAGCTGTGAGCATGATGATAGGAAGGTTGGAGGTTCGGCGAATTCTGCGCAGGACTTCCATGCCACTCAACTTAGGCAGCATCACATCCAGCAAAACGAGGTCGAACTCGCCGGTTTCGGCGAGTTCAAGCCCTGTTCTGCCATCAAAGGCCTTTGTTGTGCTATAACCCTCATAACCAAGCTCAAGCTCGACAAATCGGGCGATCTTTTCCTCATCCTCAATAATCAGTATCTTCGAACTCATTAAAAGCCCCGCCATTTCAAATAATTATTTTTTATCTTCCATGGACTTCTTAAGATTTACTGCAGCGTCTGCTGCGCTATTCATCGCGTCATTGACTGTGTTNNATCCAAGGGATGAAGATCAACAGCAAGGCGAAGGCCGTGACAGGAGCAGAAGCTTTACTTTCCTCACCCTTGAGCACTTCGAAAGAATTTGTATTGCCCTTGCGGATCATTTTCAAGCAAAATCGTCCAAATTTCTTCATGAGAGAAATAAAGTTTTCCCCACCATGGCAGTTTTTAGTGTGCTTTTCCCAGCAATTTTCTCGGTATGTCGCTGCACTTGCATCCGCACTCTTTTGGCTATTGTAATAACCGCCTCCAGTTGGTGCATTTACCTTCCCCTGTTTCTCCAGATTGATAATGGCTTGAAGTAAATCCCCGTTAGACTCATCTAGGGCAGCCTTTGCCTCGTCGTAGCTTACATTCGCCATTGCCCGTAGTTTTTCCACTTGTTCTAAGGTTGTCATATAATTTCCTCCTTTAATCTCCTTGTTTTTTCCGCAAGTGAGTATGTATGTATTCTAACCAAAAAAACTTCAAGGAGAATTTGAGTAAAATTAAAATAGGATTAAAAAAATTCTATCTTATAACCACTCGTTTTACAAGCTACAGGACATCAAGAGCGCTTTTTTTGATGGGAGGAAGTTCTGTTTGACTTCTCGATGGGTCAAACCCATCGCTCGCAATTTCAATGGTGCTAGGATCTTTGGCCTTTGGAGAGCAGATAATTTAACAACAGATATTTACCATCATATAGACAATTATCTATGTGAGGAGTATAATATAGATAGATATTTATCTATATCTATATCCATCCATCCATCCCTATATCTATCTCTAAAGCTAATCCCAAAAAGATTTGGAGTGATTCTATGAAGTATGGTTACGCGGAATATGTTTTGCTATTTAAGGCAATATCCGATCAGACGCGCCTCAAAATAGTAGACTTGCTTTCTTGCGGCGAAATGTGTGCCTGTCAGCTATTAGATAACTTTAAAATTACTCAGCCAACCTTGTCATATCATATGAGGATTTTATGTGATAGCGGGATTGTTCAGGGAAGGCGTGAGGGGGCATGGATGTATTATAGTATCAATGGTACCGTAATAGAAAACATCTCTGAATTTTTAGTTGAGATTAAATCTAATCATGACAGGTGTATCAGCAAGTCTGAGGAAAATACTAATTGCAAATGTAAATGCTAAGTGAAATACAAGTAGAGGTGAAGATTAATGAACAGAGTAAACGTAGCCTTTGTCTGTGTCCATAACTCTTGTCGTTCGCAAATGGCTGAAGCCTTAGGTAAAAAGCTTGCAGCAAATGTCTTTGAGTCATACTCAGCGGGTACAGAAACAAAACCTAATATTAACAAGGACGCTGTTAGAATCATGAAACAGCTTTATGATATCGACATGGAAAAGGAACAGTTTTCAAAACTTATTACAGACATACCTCTACCTGATATTGTTATAACTATGGGATGTCATGTGAATTGTCCATATTTGCCTTGCAAGTATAGAGAGGATTGGGGTCTTGAAGATCCAACGGGAAAAAGTGATGATGAGTTTCAAAAAACGGCAAGAATAATAGAACGTAAGATTTTAGAGCTTAAAGAAAGCATATTAAGTAAGTCAATAATGAAGGAAAATCCTTAAAAGAGGTGTCGGTATGATAGAAATTTCCAGCAGAGAACTGAAAATCATTGAAACTTCAGCGGAATTGACCTTCGGTGATATTATGGGTACTTGGAAAGCCCGTTGGGGAATTGGCAGAATGACCTTTACCGTAGAACCCGGTCTGTATAGTTTGGGAAAACCCCATCGCAATTCTCCTGTCCTTGTTTCAGCCAATTATAAAATGAGCTTCGATAGCTTAAGAAAAGAATTGAATGGGGTAGATGCCTGGATTCTAGTGCTGGATACCAAGGGTATTAATGTATGGTGTGCCGCAGGGAAAGGAACCTTTGGGACCCCAGAGCTTTTAAATCGTATAGCTATAGTACAACTAGAGAAAGTTGTCTCGCACAGAACGGTTATAGTGCCACAATTGGGCGCGCCGGGTATAAGTGCCCACGAGGTTGCCAAGTTTTCTGGTTTCAAAGTAGTTTATGGGCCAGTGAGGGCTAAGGATCTCAAAGAATTTATCAAGTTAGGAATGAAAGCGACTGCTGAAATGCGGACGGTCAGGTTTACTACCTATGATCGCCTGGTTTTGACTCCCGTGGAATTAGTCGGTACTTTCAAAATTTCCTTAATGATTTTTGGCGTCCTATTTTTGTTAAATCTCCTTGGCTTGGGGCCTTTCGGGCTGGTTGATTTTTACGCTTACGTAGGTGCAGTCCTGGTAGGGTGTGTTTTAACCCCTGTCTTACTGCCGTGGATTCCCGGCCGAGCTTTCGCGTGGAAAGGCTGGATATTGGGATTTATTTGGGCAGTCATCGTTAATATGTTTAACGGATGGAATGGATGGACTGATATACCTCAGCATAGTATCTTGCGGGCTCTGGGGTATATTCTTATTCTTCCATCTATATCCGCCTTCTTAGCAATGAACTTCACTGGTTCATCGACGTACACTTCCTTTTCTGGTGTCTTGAAAGAGATGAGAAAAGCTGTTCCAGCGATTATTATCTCGATGGTCTTGGGAATAGTTTTGATTTTGGTTAATAGCTTTATTAAGCTCTAAGGAGTTGTTATTTATGAGGCATCAATATTTAAAAAATGTTTCTACTTTGAAAATGAAGCCAGATCAATGTACGGGCTGTGGCAGGTGTCTTGAGGTTTGTCCACATAATGTCTTTCTAATAAAAGACAAAAAATCGGTCATTGTGGATAAAGATCGCTGTATGGAATGCGGGGCATGCGTTAAAAACTGTCCGTTCAATGCCATAGAAGTTAAGCCCGGTGTTGGCTGTGCCTACGCTATCATTATGGGGTGGCTGACCGGAACGGAACCGAGCTGCGATTGTTCACCTGACAGCGGAGACAGCTGTTGCTGATTCAAACTTGAACAGGGTACTAACATATATAACAAAGAAGTGATTACATTCGTGGCACGGTCTTTGACTGAAATCATTATAGAACACCGAAATTTTCATGAAAAATGGAAATTTCGGTGTTTTAGTTATGAGTAGTATCAGGTATATCAACAATTATTAATGCTATAGGTGCATCGATATATGGTTTAGCTCTAGCTTTTACTTCTAAGAAAATAGTTAGTACACATTAACTTGGACACTAGAAAATAAAGGCTCAACGTAAAACAAAATAAAACAAAATAAAACAAAATAAAACAAAATAAAACAAAATAAAACAAAATAAAACAAAATAAAACAAAATAAAACAAAATAAAATAAAATAAAATAAAATAGAAGGATCAGACACGTGTGTTCTTTGGAATAGTTTCGCCGACCTGACCACATGCAAAAAAAAGAGCTACCAAGAACAAATTGGTATTGATATCCGTACGGAATTTGGCTATAATAAGAACATAGGTTCGGGTAAAATACAAATACATGTACTGCGAGGCGAATGAAATGAACGATGTATGCCTAGAATGTAATCGAAGAAGCTATTGCATAGAGCCGTGTGAACAGTGGCTAATTCATCACGACAAATGCCCAGTGTATCGGAATAAACTTATACATGCTGGTGGATGTACCGAGTGCATTACTGGAGATTGGGCGAAGTGTGGTTAATCCGAAAGTACTAATGAAATCAATTAAAATACTTGCTTGTTTTCATAATGAAAAAGGCAGGGGGCCCATAGTTTCTAAAATTGTCTTTGCTCACTAAATATCACTGTTTTAATGAAAGTGGAGGTGTAATTGTGCCAAATTTAACAACTATTTGTTATCTTTCCTCTCTATTGTTCTATGGAATGGGATATTCAAAAACGTTAGTTATCAAGAACGCAGTCGCAGAACATCTAAATACTTATGACTATACTATTTATGTCTCTCTAGCAACGGGTTATTTTGTTTTAGCAATCTTCTGTGCTATCATCGGCTCTTTTTTCTTTTATATTAAGAATAATAGAAATCAAGAAATTATTCATATCAAGAACCTGGAATTCAGAGTTAAAGCGGGTGGGGGATTGGTTAATAGAAGAAGAGCGAGTATATCCGAGGTAAAAGCCCAGTTAAGACAGGCTGAGTATGGTTTGAATTTGGAGAGGAGGATGTCTTCCTAGCACCATCAGTTGGGTAAGGTAATGATTGTGAGACTTCCCGTATGATTCACTTGCCAGATCGTTTTTTAAACGCTTTGGCTTTTTTGGTGTCATAGTTTAATTCTGCTGGCTCAGGAGGAAGTCAAGGAGAAATGTGGAATATTAGAGGTGAGTTAGTTTGTCTACGTCTACAACCTAGGCTTATTTGAAAATTCCGAGAGAATTTCGGAATGGGATTTGAAAGGTGAGATAATGGGAAAGAGAGAAGAGATAACGGTCATTTTAGCCTACATATCGGTTTGTATCATATGGGGGTCAACCTATCTGGCTATTAGAATTGGAGTAAGCGACTTTCCACCGGAATTGTTTGCAGGTATTAGGTTCTTGATTGCAGGGGCTTTGGTCTTGTTATTTGCTTATTTTAAAGGGTACAAATTTCCTGAGAATGTTACAGACTTTAAAAGGCAAGCAATCGTCGGTTTATTTCTATTGATGGGCGGCAACGGGCTCGTCGTCTGGGCGGAACAATGGGTTTATTCAGGGGCTACTTCACTACTCATGGCTATTGTCCCACTGTTTAATGCGATTTTAGAACTGTTCCTGATCAATGGACCAAGGATCGGCTTGAAAGGATGGTTCGGGTTGATCTTAGGGTTTGGCGGGGTTGCTCTTTTAGTACTGAGTGGCTCTGAGGCAAGAATAATTGATGTTTCAGGTGGGGGTTTGCTAATGTTGGCGGCTTTTTCATGGTCGCTGGGCTCGGTCTATTCTAAGACCTTTAAAGCATCCGGAACTACGGTAGCCAATATTGGGATTCAGATGTTCGCCGGAGGAATTGGTTTGACACTTATCGGGCTGTTGCTTGGAGAGGCCAGCCAGATCCATTTGACTGGCAAAGGTCTATGGGCAATGGCCTATTTAATTTTTTTGGGTTCCATCCTTGGTTACAGTTCGTATATTTATCTCCTACAGAAGTGGCCGGCGTCAAAAGCTGGAACTTATGCTTATATAAATCCGATTGTCGGAGTTTTTTTAGGCGCAGTGTTGCTTGGAGAGCCAGTTTCATCGAAAGTGTTCATATCAGCGATCATTATTTTAGGGGGAGTTTTTTTAGTTCAGTTGTCGAAAACAAGCAAAAAGGTTGAGTGACATCAATAAACGAACTCGCTTCACTTGTAGGAATGAGGCTCGGGAAACTGTACGCCGTGGGATACAAACCATGTAGCATAGCGAAGCAAACAAGTAAAAAGGTTTATAGTAAAAAGTAAGCAGGTATGCCTTCTAATATGTTCTTATGTCAAGACTAAAAAGAAAGTGGTCTTAAAAGTTTGATGAGAGTTCTAGACTGGAAGCCGATAATATGGGATAAAAAGTGTCGGTAGAAATCCAAGTTTGTGAGCTAACTGGTATGACGCAATATTTTCCAAGCGACATGCCCAAATAGGTTCCAAACCCTTTTCCTCTATACCTTTCTAAGGTCTCAATCCCAATTTCTAATTGGTTCTCAAACCTACATGATGAAAAAGCTGTCGAAGCTACTTCTCCATCATAAATCAGGCTATAGCCTATTCCTTGATTGTGGAATTGATCTTCGTGATTCCAAAAATACTTTGGAATTACATTTCCCTGGATTGTTCGTAACATTTCTTGAGTTGTACGTACTATTTCGTGTTCTTGTCTATCTACTGGTCGTTGAATGTTCTTATAGTCACTAATATTAAAAATAAAATTGACTCTTGTGTTTTCAATGACTTTACTCCTAAGATCATCCATCTCTAAAACCCGATTCATAGTTGTAGAATCTGTTCTAACCAAATAAGAATCCAAAATTGTTGCCACTTTATGGCTCCAAGAACTTGGAAATACTTGTAACCATTCCTCCTTATTCCTAAGAACAAGAACGGATGATCTACATTCGGAGCTTTTCAAAAACACTATTGCCGGGATTGCGCCTGGGAATGGTTATCTTACCAAGAGAACTCCAGGATGAATTTATAACCTATAAGCGGAGCATCGATCTGAACTCCCCAATCCTAACCCAGGGTGCCTTGGAAATTTACCTGCAAAGTAGTATGTACAAGTTTCATGTGCAAAGAACAAAAAAGTATTATAAAGAAAAGATGGATGTTTTAAGAGATGCTTTCGAGCAGCAACTCGATGGAATTTTAAAATGTTATATACCCACAACAGGGATCTATGCCTGTCTAGAGTTAAATAGCGTCTCCGCCGATGTTCTTGTCAAACGATTGTCGAAAAATAATGTACTTTTGAGCAGTACAAACAGTTCCTATATCGATGGTTTTCCTCATCCAGACGGTTTACGGTTATGTTTTTGTAAAACGGATGATGAGGACATTAGAAAAACTATTATGCTTATAAACCAAGAAGTAAACTACTTGCGTAGAAAGAGTAAATAATCTTGTCCATGAAATTGACCGAACTTTTGAAGTAAGCATAATCGGTCGAGCGGGAAAACATTGTTGTAATACCATAAACATACAGGGGGTAAAATGATGAAGGATTTTCTAAGATCCATTCATGAAAGGGTTTTATTATATGATGGTTCTAAAGGTGTTATGCTTCAAAGGAGAGGTTTAAAAGGAAATGAAGCCTCAGAATCGTGGAATTTATCAAAAGCAGATGAGGTTAAAAATATCTATAATCTATACAAACAAGCAGGTTCAGATGTGATTCAAACCAATACGTTTCCAGGCAATAGAGTTACACTAGAAAAGCATAGATTAGGGGATAAGATTTATCAAATAAACTTCGAAGGCGTTAAATTAGCTAAAGAAGTCGCCGGTGATAACACTTATGTTGCCGCTTCAGTTGGTCCTACTGGTATGATTTTAGAACCTGCAGGGGATTTGAGCTTTGATAATGCCTATAATATTTTTAAGGAACAATTAAGGGCAATAGAAGATGCAGGTGCAGATATTGTTAATTTTGAAACGTTTACTGATTTAAATGAATTAAGGGCAGCTATACTAGCCGCTAAAGAGAGTACAAAACTTACAATTATTGCTTCGGTAACCTTCAATGAAAATAGCAGAACGTTATCTGGTAACTCAGCAGAGGTATGTGCGCTTGTGTGTCAATCATTAGGAGTGGCAGTCGTGGGTGCTAATTGTTCAGGCGGTCCTGATAGTTTAATTGAACCCATTAAAAGAATGTATTCGGTTGCCTCAATTCCTCTTTCAGTAAAAGCAAATGCCGGGATGCCTGCCTTAGTGAATGGAGAGGCAGTATATAACCAAAAACCAGAACAATTTAGTTCATATACCAAAGAATTTGTAGAGAATGGTGTAAGGCTGATTGGTGGATGTTGTGGAACGACCCCAGAATTTATCAGTGCGATAAAGAAAGAACTTGATGAGATTAAAGCACCAGTGTTAGAACTAAGATCTAGTTCAACCATTACCTCTGCCTATAATTATCTTGATCTTTCCAAGGACAAGGAATATTCAATTCAAGAGCTTTCGCTTACAGAAGATAAGGCAGTAAATATGGTGAAGAGCGGTGATTTTTATAACTTGTTCCGAGACTGTAAAACTGCAGATATGGATTACCTTTTAATAGATTTTGGAAATATCAAGGAACCTTTCGACATAGGGGGATTCATTAGCACCCTTAGCTTTTCAATTAAAAAACCACTCATTATTAAAGCTGAGTCAACTGAAATTCTCTACAAGTTTTTAAGATATTATCCTGGAAGGGTCGGAGTCGTTTTTTCAGATAATACGGAAACATCCTTTTCTCAATTACGACACTACGGTGCCTTAATTCTTAATGAGGAATTGGAGCCTATGACCAGCAGTTAACCACAGTATAACTCCTCAAATTAAAAACCCTCTCGTTGCCGAATCAACAAACGGCTTCGACAGGGTTTTTAATCTGTTTGGACGAATCTAAACGTGGGGAAGAACGGATTCCTAATCACCTATAGGCATAATACAAAAGTCGTCATTAAGGACGACTTTATTTTTTTGAGACGTGCTAAAAGGGATCATAACTGCATATATAGTTGTAATAGACATAAATATCATGTTTGCGGGCATGCAACCAGTTTCTCTCTGAAGGGAGGAAGTTGGATCATGAAAACATATGAAACCATAATGATTGCGATCGGGTCCTGTACTTTACTAGTTAGTTTACTCGTTTTAATTGTGGAGGTGGTAAAAGTAATTGCGAGATAAACAATTTTCTTGATAGGTAAAAAGTAGCCAGCGCCAAACCGAGCTACTTCTCACCGAGCCGATAAGGTTGCCCCTTGCCCGCACCGATAAGGATAATCCCTTATCTTTTTTTGACCTGCAATATAATTATGTCGCGTGCCACAATTGTATTACAAAAAAATAATATTTACATTAGAAGGATAACTTTTCAGTTAATGAGGAGCTTATGCTTCTCTTATTTATTGCCATGAATCTGCCCTAAATGTAATGACAGATTCATGGCACGGTCGTATACAAAACTAGAACTCGTGCTCGTTTTCGATAATCATTATTTCTTTTGTTGGATCATCACGATCCATATCTTCCGATGCATAAATAGAACTGGTCTTTTTCAAAGCACCATTCCGAATTTCATGTACTAGTATTGATAGGTTACTAACCAATCGTTTTCCTTTCCGAATCAAACCTTTACCGGTATTAACTGTTAGTTGGGTTTTGTCCTCGACATTTTGCCAAGCACTCTGCGCCTTGTCTCCGATTTGGTGGGCCTGTACGGCTAGATCTTGGCGCAATTCCACTCCGCTCTTTGGAGCAAGTAATAAGCCCATCGCTGCTCCTACAACGCCTCCAAACATTGCCGCCTTAATTACCTTAGTACCATTTTTGCTCTTGCTACTATTTCCCATCTCTTATCCACTCCTTTCAAATCATTTCGGTTTTTTGCTATGAAACAATCAATATGTCTCTATCCTGTAGACTATCCCCATTGCCTATAAGTCTATTTTATGTGCCAATACAATATACTCGACAATTGTTGGCAGTCATCGGACACCATATTTAACTTAAATGTATGCGACTGTTTCAAGAGGGCCACCACTCAACTAGCGTGGTCATATGTTTCTAGGCCTTAATTATTATATGCACACTGCAGGAAAAACGTCTCCAGATACGCAAAAGCTATCAGGAATTAACAACCAGTCAAAAGACTGTGGCTAAATTCGTGATCGATCAACCGAAAACAATCGCTCTTAATTCTGCCCAGAAAATTGGCGAGCTGACTGAAACAAGTGAAACCACGGTGATTAGATTCTGTTATGCACTTGGTTATTCTGGTTATAGTGCTCTACAGACAGAAATTAGAGAGTCGTTGCTTAATTCCGGCGAAGGGGCAGGACCGCTCAAGAACTACCGTGACACTACTGGAGAACTAATTAGTGAGAATAATCTCATCCAACGCGTAATGGAGCAAGATGTTGATTTCATTAAACAAACTCTTAGTTCGATTAATAATGAGCTGTTTACCAAAGCTGTTGACCTTATCTTACAGGCGAGAAAGATTATTGTCGTAGGGTTTAGAACATCATATGCCTTGGCCAACTGGACTTCTTTCACACTAAACCTAATTCGCGGTGACACTTCCCTCTATAGGGGCCCGATTGATAACGCCGACAGCATTATCATGGAAATGGATGAACATTGGCTGGTCATCGCCTTTTCTTTCCCACGTTACGCGGCAGAGACGATTTCTTTTGTACAGGCAGCGAAAACCAAAGGGGTTAAAGTTCTGGGGATTTCGGATGATGAGCTTTCCCCAATAGGGATTGAGGCCAATGCCTTACTTAAAGTCATTACTCCGCAGCCATCTGCTTTGAATGGTATGGCCACAATTTTCTCTCTCCTTAAAGCCCTAACTACGGGGGTGGCAGCGGCTGATTGGCCAAACGTTCAGGATCGAGTAAGGACTTACGACGGCCAATCTGGTTTTGAATTTCACATACCAACTACGGATTCTTGAAGGGTTAAATAGATTAGGAGGTAGAACCAATTGCTTTAATCTTATACAAATATCATCATTACTAGTCAAATATACTATAAATTGCCAC
>DOPS01000278.1:0-11189 GCA_003512645.1 Desulfosporosinus sp. | reverse complement strand
CTAACCATCAGACTTTGAAAAGCAACCAACATACCGATCGTCATTTGCCCTTCCATGATTAAAAAACCACCCAGCGCAAGTACAATCGCGTTATTTATCCCGGTTAGAAACGTGGGAAAGGCTGTTAAAAATTGAGACGAAACCCCTAGTTCCTGTTCAGAGTTTAATGATTTTGCCTGGTATCCGGACCACTTGGCAAAGAAGTCCGATTCCGAGCCTGTTGCTTTTAGAGTCTCTATGATTTGCAAACCAGACATGCCTGTCCCAACTAGCTTACCTCGGTCCTTTAATAGCTTTTGGTTCTGGTCTACTCTATTAGCGGAAGCGAACTTTAAATATAAAACATTGATAAGAGCAATAACTAGTCCTACTAAGGCTAAAATAACGTTATACTGCAACATTAACGTAAAATAGAAAATGATCATGACAAGATTTAAGGCTGTAGTGGCCAATTTCCCCGACAATAGTTTCGCTACCCGGTCATTGCTCTGCATCCTAGACGTAATATCTCCAGCAAATCGCTGCGAGAAAAACTCCGCCGGCAACCTTAAAATATGCCACAAAAACTGACCTGAGGTTATTATGGCAATTTTCGACTCTAGTTTCAGTAGATAATAATGCTGCAACCAGGTCAAAATTCCCCTTAAGGCAGCCGTTATTCCCATACCTATAAGGAGGGGAGTGAGCCAGGAATTTCTCCCACTTAGCAAAATATCGTCTACAAAAATCCTTGCAAATACAGGGATAGCTAATCCCGGGATTACCAAGGCTAATCCAACAAAAATAATATAGGCTAAAGCAGTCTCTGAGCCTTTAAGACGTTTTTTTAAACTGGTGATAAGGCTAGGTTTTGCCCCATCTTTTTCGAATTTGGGTGTTGGTACAAAAGTCAAGGCTACCCCAGTGAAGGACTGACTGAACTCCTCTTCAGAGACGACCCGTCTGCCAGCACCAGGGTCATTTAGAAAGACTTTCCCCTTATGGAAACCTTCCAATACTAGGAAATGATTAAAATTCCAGTGAATGACCAAGGGCATTTGCATTTCTTTTAAAGACTCAGGTTCTTTACGAAAACCTTTGGCCTCCAGGTCATATTTTCTAGCTGCTTTCAGAATATTACTAGCTTTACTACCATCTCTGGATACTCCACACGTTACCCTTAGTTCCTCTAGGGGTATGTATTTACCAAAGTAGGCTAAAATCATAGCTAAGGATGCGGCCCCACATTCAACGGCTTCCATCTGAAAAACAGTGGGAACCTTAGCACAACTGATCTTTTTCACCTTATCACCTCCCCACTGTTAATTAACTACACTCCTAAGAAGAGGTATTACCTTGTTTATAGGCCTTTCTCTATGCGTTATCACTTCACTTTGAATAATAGTACCACTATGTATGGACATCGGAGGTCCCTCTGATGATGACCACCTATAACCACTTTTAGTATTACTGTTCGGAATTAAGTCAATCCGAACCATCAGCGGAGCACCTTGCCCTTCCAGCAGAGATACCAGATTTTCATTTCCCAGAGTCTGCATCATGCTATGGGCCGTAGCAGGATAGTCCGAGACGGAAACAACTCTTCCTAACATAAAACCATACTCTTCTTTATTCACGATAGTAGGGGATATCTGAGCTTCCATACCGGGCAAGACGATTCCTCCCTGCTCAGCGGGAACATAGATTACAGCTTCCATCTTAACCGTTCCACCAGATTGATCCAGGGTAACAAGGGCTTCCCCTGGCTGGATAACGCTCCCTGTATTAATATTTAATTCCAAAATACGCCCATCAATTTGTGAAACAATTAGAGACTTGTAATCTAATTCTTCTCGAAGCTGAATCACACGGGTTGCAATTTCTTTATACTCAGGTAAATCCACTCGTTGGTTATTTTCCATCTCGTAGAGAGTTCTTTGGAGGCTATTAATTTCCGTAACAAGTTGAGGCAGCTCAATCCGTGCTATGACATCACCCTTTTTAACCGTATCCCCAAGTTTATACCTAACATCAATCACCTGCCCGGAGGTATGATGCTGTAAAGAATACACCCCTCCATTATTAAGCAGAATTCCATGACCTGTTATTTTTGTAGGAATACTACCTAAAAAACTCCAAGCAATTGCACTCATAAGGATACCGCTAATCGCTATCAGGGCAAACCAAGCCTTCGGGGAGGTTACCTTTATTAGTTCATCGAGTTGCTCTGGAGACGAAAGCCTCTCCAGGGATACTTCACGATATATACTCTGGCTCATGATTCACACCTCCATTTTGCAGACACATAATAAATCTACTTCTCAATGTATTCAAATTCTCCATTCAGCAGTTTTTTTAGTACCACTAGATCCCCAATGTCATCTCCCTTTTCGTCAAATTCATGGATACCGGTTACCCCTGACCATTTACCTAAATTCTTTAATTCTTTGGCAACACTAGAACGGTTAAGCAAATCAGATTTTTCTATGGCATTAGCCAGCATATTAACCGCATCATAGCCCAACGCAGCATCAGAACTGGGCTCTTTCTGGTGCTCTGCCAAAAAGTCAGTCCCAAATCTCTTCACTTCTGGACGATCTATATAAGGATTAAACACAGAGCCTATGATTGTCCCTTCTGCGGCTTTACCCCCTATTTCTGAGAGTATAGGAGAATCCAACGCATCTCCTGCAATAAAGGGCAGGTTAATACCTGTTTGGCCAGCATCAGAAATAAACTGGCCTCCTTCAGGCAAAGTTTTGGCTATGAAAATCCCATCTACTCCATAAGCTTGCCATCTGTTATGTAAGCGCCTTAAATCTTCAAGGTTAGTATAGTAATCAAATCTATCAACAATTGTTATGCCCAGTGAATTAGCATGGTCCTCGAAGGAATTTGCTAACCCATTACCATAAGAATCATCCGAATAATAAATCACCATCCGCCGGTATCCTTGTTCTGCAAGATAAAGCGTTAGCTGTCGTGCTATTTCATCATCACTGGGTATATTGCGAAAAATATATTTATAGTCATTCTTAGTGAGTTCCGGTGCTGTAGATGCAGGTGACAACATGACAAGCCCTGCATTATTATAAATCGCCGAGGCCGGTATAGATATAAACGAATTATCGTGACCGATCACCGCTTGGATCNNCCGCCACTACTGTTAATCTCCTTAACGGCAAGATCAATTCCTTCATTGAATAAGTTTTTATTAGTTTCAAACGGCCAGGCTACTCCTATGACTATCTCATTGGGTTCTTCTAATTTCGTACACCCTGTTAACAAAAGGAAGCTAACGGTACAAATAATAATGATTTCGCACATTGTAGTTTTTTTCAACATAGCCCCACTACCTTTTCTCTCATCATTAAGAATAAGCCGTATTAACTTTGATTCTGGCTTCAAAGTTAATGCGGCTTAATAATCTTCCCAGCCGTTATGGGCTACACCGGCAACTTCTATCCCGTTGGTGTCAAGAAGGCATTGAAGTCCTTCTACAAATAAAAGATGGTCAACTATTTGCATCAACTCTATCATCATTTGCCTTCTCGCTCCTTAATCAGTTCCCAGAATGATTCGGGTCTCTTTTCCTTAAGAATTGAATATCGATATGGCCTCCTAGCTCTGACGCTTCATTTAAGGTTTATTCCAGGCTAACTCAATCAGGCTTAGACTGGCCAGGTATATAAGTAAGTCAGCATTCCCCTCAGGCGCCGCCCCCTTAACACCCTTAACATAGAAGCTGCGGCAAATCTTGTCCATGTTTTCCGAAGCCCTGTGGACAATTGTTTGGAGTATTTTGAAGGCACCCGCGGACAGCGGTGGGCTACCGAGGTAATTTTCCAGCCTTCCGCCCTGCCTGTAGAAGGGGTAATTTTCCAGCCCCACGAATCTTAGAAACCAATCCGATTGGTAAGTTCCAGCAGCCGCCACAATCCCCATGCAGTCGGCAATAAGCTCATCATAGGCGTGATTTCGGGCAGATCCGAAAACCCTCAGAGTAAAATAGTGGGCAGCCTCGTGTCCCCGGCGGATTAACAAGGACAGGCTCCGCCACTCCTCGAGGGACAACCCCATTTCTTCCGCTGTTACTCCGCTGTACTCGCCCTTGCTCAGTATTATAAAGGTATCCTGGTACAGCTCCCTGCGCGGGACAATATTTCTAAACTCTTCCTGCCAGTGGTCTCCTGAACACTTGCCAGGATTGTCCTTCTCCCACTTTTCGCGGTAGGCCCTGATCCTGTCCCAATTGTTTAACCCCTTGACCATGCACGCCCCCATGGACGGGGGTATTCTTTCCGGCTCATTGCGCCGGGAAAGGGCCTGAACCAGGGAAACAAAGTCAGGCCTGTGCCCAGCAACCAGCACTGGGATCCGGCCAGCCGGAGTCGGGTGCAGATACAACTCCAGGTCCTCTGGGCGCTCCAATTCCAGGCCCTGGGCCTCAGTCATTCCTGACACTTGCAGCCCCCTCAGAGTAGCCAATCGATAGTTATCTTCCCCGCTTATCCCTTCCTGAACAGGAAAGGAGAGCTGCACTAGCTTTTCACACAGGGTGTTGAAAACCCCCTTCTCCAAGGCCTCCATAACGTATCCCTCCCATACCTTCACAAAGGGCTCGTCGGGTAGGGGTAATGATAGATCACTCTCCAAATCATTACGGCGGAAAAATTTTATATTATAGTTGATTAACTCTGTAATTTCTTTTTCAGAAGCCCCTAGTGAGGAAAGAAACTCTTGGCAACACACTTACTCCAACTCCTCGGTTCGATTTCCGGGCCTCACGGCCATGTAGACTACTAGCAGGCAAGTCACGAGATACGAATCATTTTCAGTTTATTGCTCTTGCTCAGCAACCCGCAGGCAGGTAGCGGTTGTCAAGCAATCCTTTGCTCGCCATATCCTTTATATAAGATTTCATAAATTCAATTGGCTGTCCGAGCATTAACTTACGTTCACCACCGATATAACCGATTGGATTTTGGTCCAATGGAAGGTATTTGTGATAAGGCTCCTCAACCGCTAAAGCCAACAAGCGCCGATCAATGCGGACTAACAGCTTGCTATCCATAAGAGTCTGGATCGCAGCATCGACATCCAAACTACTGAACCCTTTGCTCCGGAGCATCTCGCCAACCTGTATCTCGTCCTCTGCTCGGTCGCAGGCTAGATACAACTCTCGCTGTGCACCTTCAAGGCGGAAAGAAGGGGCAACTGCAATCGGACGGGTATCACGTACAATAACTTTCTTGTCGCCTACCTTCATGCTTAGTACAGGCCGATTCTGACTGATGAATGCTACGGACCACTGAAAAACAGCCGCTTGAAGGTTCCGTAACCCGGGTCTGTCAAATAAAACAGCCACTCTCGGGTCATTTTGGGTCGAGGCGTAAAACTCATCTTCAAATGTGTAGGAAAGGTCGTTAATTGGACCTGGACTTAATGGATAAATAAGGGCATTTAAAGGTAAAGCTGTTAAACTCAAGGAATAATCATCCGCTCGGTCAAAGTAGTGACTATTTCGCTGGTACTGGATATAGGACACCCCCATTGGCGGATATAAATGTGTCAGAAACGGCACTAATTCAGCCATCTCCTGGTACCAGCGATCCTGCTCGTCAGGAAAGGCGTAAAGAATCGACCAGAAAGAATGGATGCCAAACTGGCGGCACCATTTCAACGTCTGGATGTTTTGCCAGGAGGTCACCCCTTTCCTCATCGTTTTTAGTGGCTCACTGTGAAGGCTTTCTATGCCCGGCTGGCACCATACTATACCAGCTTCACGCAGCATTTTGAAATGTTTTTTGGACAAATTTGAACGTATTTCAAAGAACAGCTTGTAGGGAGCACCTCGGCGGATTAGCTCGGGAATCAGATCCTCAAAACACCTCATGTCCAGGATGTTATCAAGAAACTCGAAATGCTCAACTTCGTAACGATGGCTGAGCTCTTCCAACTCGGCCAGAACACCCGCAGCCGGGCGCGACCGGTAGGGCACTTGCGGAGCATTTAGTCCACAAAATTTACACTTCCCGTGCCAGCAACCCCGAGAAGCCTGGATTGGCAGGCAGGGGCGGACAATTTTGCCCAGCGTAGGAAGGGATCTGATAGTGTCAAAGTAGTCCTGATAAACGGGGGTTGTCTGACGATCAACGAAACTAGCCACGGCCCGCGGGAGACCCTCATCCCCGTTTTGCTTAACGTCTGGGTATCCAAACTGCCGGTGCAGGGGAGCCAATACACCCTCAGGCAAAGCTTCGAGAGGAACTTGGCAGCCGAATTCAAATATACGTTTAGCTAGCGTCAATATGAGATCATCGCCCTCTCCGGAAACCACAAAATCGACCCACGGAAAATTCTGGTGAGTTGCGCGTCCCATAATTGTTTCACAGTCAGCCCCTCCCATCAGGGTGATAACATCGGGATCAAGTTCACGTATCTTCCGAAGCAAGGCTAAGGAAGGCACTCTCTGGGATAAGCTGGAGGTGCAGCCAACGATACGAGGAGAAAGTTCGAGAATTTGTTCGGCCAGGCGGGAGGTGAATTTTTCTGCCTTTTGACGCATGAAACGCAGCTCATCACGAAGCTCTCCCAGGCTCTGCTGTCGTACCCCGCCGAGTATGGCATGGACTTTACTGACAAAGTGATTTTCATCCGGCTGAAATTCTGGAAAAGCAGTGGCAGCAAATGACCATTCGGCTAGAGGCATACGAGGATCCGCAGGGTGATTTCGTGCATATAATTCAACCCCGAGCTCTTCGCAGAAGAGGAGGTTGGCGTAAATGCTCCTGGCCTCAATTCCTCCTTCGATCAGAACGGCCTGCAGCAAACCGAGGGCCAGTGAAGGTTTTTCTGGGTCACAGTAGGGCATACATACCAGGCAAACGTCCGTAGGCACCAAGGACAACCCAAAGTCTTCTCCGGCTGGAATGTCAGCGGAATTGTTGAACCCATCGGACATTACATTTCACCTCCGCGTAACCCTTCGTTACCCAAACCATCTTCCAGCAGGCCCTGGTCAAATAGCCTCTGAATAGATGACATTATCGCCAGAACATCCTCATGCTGAATCATAAGTTCCTCCACTATAGACCATGCGGTCAAATTCCCCTGAGTAATTAACCGGCCGAGTTGGGCCAGGTGGGGAGACCCAGTCATCTTGTGCAACTGGCATTTACTACGAAGATGGAACCCCTCCTCCGGTAGGGGAATGAACTCCAGGTCGCGGCGAAAGGCTAAGATGTCGTCCGATGCAACCTGCTCAGGCATGCATTTCTTAATGGTTTCATCGATAAAATCGTTCAGCCCCGCTGCGTTGGAAAAGTTGCCTTCGGCGTGAACTCTATAGCCTAATGGCCAGCGATTTGAAGGAGGACAGGGACTGACCAACTGCACCGAACGCTCCACCATATTTACCAGGTAGCCTGTAAGACAGGCGATGGTATGGTCCTGAGCGAGCTCCGGTGGAGGATTATTGGAAGCGTCCTTGCGGTTACGACCCGATCGGGCCATTAGCCGCACTAAAGAGTCCGAGTTCTGCAAGATTAACGTTGTCAAAGCTAAGTCCTCTGCGGAAAAAGTCTCATGCACACGGCGCAAGGTATTAGTCGAAAGAATGGAAAAACGATCCGCAGCCGTGATATGTTCCCGTCGAAATCGCAACAATTCTCGTGTCCAGGCAAGATTGCGCAGAGGGGCTGCAGTGGTGGTCTGAGGGTAAATGCCTGTCACTTCACCAAATTCTACCACGAACTTAAGATAATCAGGATTATCACTGGGCTCAGTGGCCCAATAACATACCCCACTACCTACCGTGGTGCCGAGACGTTCTACCGCAATTTTCAGTATATCTTGCCAGAGCCCGACATTTTCCTTGGTATACATAAAAACTTCTTGTAGCTGTTCAGCTGCAAAACCGCAGAAAGGACATCCCATGGAGCAGCCCTTACTCAATTCGAATACTATTGTCACATGGACAATTGCCTTGTTTGTCTCTTTGCCCAATTGACTTTGACAACGATTAACCTGACGTTGGTGCCAGGCATTAAAACGATTGCTAGGCGTTTTTTCTCCCCGTTGCCGCCATGCATCCCGAAATCGGCCAGTAGCATCCGTATATTGCCGCCACAACAACGCTTGTGGCTTGTCTTCCAATTCCGCAGCAGGGATTTCCTTCAACAAAGGGATCTCTGAAACAAGTGCCATCAACTGCACCGGATCCACACCCAGTATCCCCCTTGATTGCAGCAGAGAGCCACACCCGGCGGCATTCGCCTGAACGGCCGCATAAAATTCAGCATCTCCAATAGCGCACTCCATGAATCGCTTAATATGTGGAATCAGCCTTTTTTCCTCAATGCTAATTCGGTTGTTAAAATCTTCACAGAAATATAGCTCATCCATAGTTGCTAATATCTCCTTTATATATACTACATTCAGGTTGTGACTGACGTGTGTTATGACAATGGCCCAGGGCGCTAATAAAACCCCGGACCATTGTCATAAATAATACGATTATGGCTATTACAATTAAGATATATTACAGTAATCGGCGTCTTCTCGCCACACTAGGTATTTATTAACAAACCAAGACACCCTGAAGTACATTAGTGCCGCCAGCCACATTACCTAGCTGTTCATCAGACAATTCACCCTTTTTGGCGTCCACATCTGCAACCGTAAAACTATAACCCTTGGAGTTAGCATATGCTACAATTTTAGGCAGGTCATTACCTATGGTTTTTACTTCTGCTTGCATTTCCTTGTTCTCAAGAAGGTCTTTGTTGAATTTTTCAATACTCATTTTTATTTCTCCTTCACTTTTTAGATTTTTTGGAAATCAGTTACACCCACCAGACTTCACATCGTGAGATCTCAGTATACTTTCTTGGCGCAAATCACCCTTTCATGTTTTTTTCCATGATTATTCTCTCAATATTGAGTTGTCATGTTTGACGACTCAACAACATGGATAGTTTCACCGCTGTCTAGTGTTTGTAAGGCTTTAACTCTTCTGTAATTAATTCAATTTTTTTTGTAATAAACTAAATAACTCTCTAATTATTGAGTTATACAAATAACAATAAATAGTATCACGCATTTTTTTAACTTTTCAATCTTTTTTCTTATTTTCAAGAGCTATTATGTTCAAATCAACCCCAGCAGCTACTAAATCCAATTCATCATCGTCTAATTCATCAACATCGTGAATATTATAAATTACCTTTTTCAGCATCGTTTCCATCTGATCTTGGCTTTTTTGGTTATAGTCAGCTTTGGCCAGCAGCTGAGCAAGGAATAACAATTCTTTGTATTCTTCATCCCAATGCTGGTATTCAGATGAAATGGTAATTTCTCCAGATATGATTTTCTCTATATCCGAAATAAATAACTTTAAGGAATTCTTTTCTCTCATTAGCTACACCTCGAATCGTAATTATGTCTAAGAAACAACCCCTTGTTCTTTCAAAATATCCTTTAATTTCTTTAACGATCGGTATAATATTGTTCCGACATTGCTTTCCGTTAAACGCATTAGCCCGGCAATCTGACGATTAGTCAGACAGGCCCCAAATTTAAGGGCAATAATATTTTCCTGGCGCTCCTCAAGGCACATAATTGCCTTGAGGAGCAGTTCTTTCAATTCCCGATCGATAATCAGGTCTTCGAGATGGTACTTTAATTCCACTTTTCCAAAGTCAATAGGTTCAGTTTTACAGCGCTCTCTTTTGTGGTAATTAATCACAGTATTGCTGGCTATAGTAAACAGCTAAGTGCTTAACATACCTTTATCCGGGTTATATGTATCGTATTTAACCAACACTTTTTCAAACACTTCACTGACCAGATCTTCAGCAACATTAGGGTCACCCACCCTATAAAGAGTGTATTTATAAAGCTTGGAATAGTATTTAATATATACTTCGGAAAACATCTCGGATTGTCCTGACTTTACAAGGATATCGTTGACAACCATATACCTCGCTCCTTCCCTTTGAAAGCAATCATATTCTCTAAATTACCAGCGAATGTTCAGTTTTTAAGCATAGAGAAAAGAAGCTTCAAATATATTACCGAGCCTTTTCCTTTATCACTTTAATAAACACCTCTTAAACTTTGTGATACTTTCCATTAAGTGCTATACTATAAAATGGTAAAAATAAATAGACTAAAGTCATTGACTACAGTCACTGACTTTAGTCTATTATACAGTTATTTATATTATTCTGTCAATAAAAGGAGTGTAATACCCCATGGTAGCAAAAAAAGAAAATTCAAGGGTTATAAAAGCAGCTGAAACAAAAAAGAGAATCTATGAGAGTGCCCTTGAATTATTTAAGAGAGATGGATTTGGCACCAGCGTAGATTCAATAGTAGAAATGGCCGGCGTATCCAAAGGAGCATTTTATGTTCACTATGAATCGAAGCATTCCTTAATAATTGATTATATTAATACCATAGATCTGGGCTACGAAGACTATTTTTCGTCTCTTCCCTCGGATACAAAACCGTCTGTTATGCTAATTCTTGTGACAGAAAAAATTACTGATGTTATTATAAATAATATCGGATTTGATTTGATAAAACTCATATATGAAGCTCTGATAACAAAAACGATTAATACAGATACCCAACTAAGCTATGACCGGAAAGTCTATCAAATCTATAATCAGATTATCAAGTTGGGGGTCCAGCAAGGGGAGTTTAAGGCTACCCTTAATATCGATTCAGTTTCAAAGCACTGTGTCATGAGCATTAGAGGGATGACTTATGAATGGTGTATACGTTTCCCTGATTTCGAACTAAAAGATGAAATAGTAAGACACTTTGACTTACTACTTTCAGGCATAAAAAAATAGTTATCTTAGTTTCTGTACGAATACTTTCATATTTTAACAATAAAAATAAGCCTGTAACTTAGTTTAATTACAAGCTAAGTTACAGGTTTATTAATTTCTGAAGGAATGGGCTTATTGCGAGCTACTTTTCTATTTTTTCTAATGGCATCCACCAGACTCAGGTCAAATCCTTTCTGTCCAGATGAAAGCAGCTCTCCATCATAATGGATCCCCTTTACCAAGCTCCCTGATAAATTGACCGTCCAAGGGAACGCAACCGGCCACAACCATTTCGTCCTGTTCACGGATGATGATTACATTATGCTTTGACATTGGTCTGGGAAGAATTGCTCGATTTCTTCAGAGCTT
>DOPS01000217.1:0-10310 GCA_003512645.1 Desulfosporosinus sp. | reverse complement strand
ATCGCCCCTCCGAAAAGCAGCAGCTTTTCTGTTAATGTCGTTTTTCCCGCATCAGGATGGGAAATGATGGCAAAGGTTTTACGAGCATTAATTTCTAATTTTAATTCCATTTGGTTCAATGTCTTTAACTCCTTAACAAACTTTTGTCATACACCTTATTCAAATTTATATCTTTCAATGAACACTTTAATTTTTTAAATTCATAAAGACCTATTATAACACGCTTAAGTACATTTCTTCAAATCATTTATCCAGTTTTAAAGACCCCCACTTCTATAAGTGGGGGTGGTTTAAGTATAAAATGTAAGGTTGTAATAATTTCTGAATAGTACAAAAAGGGGAAGAATTGCTCTCTTTGTAAGAGCAATTCTTCCCCTTTTCATGACTCGTCGGGAGGCCGACCTTTTTCTTCTCACCATAAAATTAATGACCGCCCTTCGTATTCATTAACATCTCTTTAGTTATATCTGGGTTCTTCCGGGATTCCAAGAAGATGAACAGGTATGCTATTGCCGCACCCACTATCAGAGCAATCATTACTGACATAAAACCGTAGGAAGGCCCGTCGTAGATAGCCTGGTCATTTAACCACTTGACAATTCCTACAGTTTCAACATTGAAGGACTCATTACTAGTTCCTATAACCTTCCCACCCTTAATAAAATATACAGTGACATTACATTTTTCCTGGGGAATATTAGCAGGGAGTTGTAAACTTGCCTTAAAATTCCCGTCTTTAACCTGGACTGTACTTTCGTTTAGCCCGTACAATCCGGCTTTCTTGAAAATAGTTACCAGTGAACTTATAAATTCTTTCGACTGAGACTCATCCAGATTAACAGACCCGCTTTCACTATGCTTACTTACCTTAACTGCCTGATAAACAGCTGAGAAATTTTTATCAATACCTAATTCATTTTGAAGGTCTTCTGATAAGTCTGATACTGGTCTGGATGAAAGTACTTGATATAATTTAGGAACCTTGGCCACAGAAGTATTTTCGACATTCATCCAAAACAGACTTACCTTTCCTTTTTTACTCAAATTCAGGATTGAGTCGTTAGGGGAACTAACCTTAATATAGACTCCTGCATTGTCGGGAACGGATCCTGAGATATTTAGAATAGATCCTTTAAAACCTAATCCTACTTCTATTTTTTCCGGTGAAACCGTTAATTTGTTTTCTGCCGCCATTCCTTGGTGGGCTAAGGAAAAGAAGAATACTAGCCCCAGTAGTACTACCCCCAATCGTTTCATCAATGGCCACCCCCTATAGAAATTAAAGCGGATGGTGCCACAACCAGACTGAGCAGCATTTTAATCATTACCGCTAAAACAATCACGGAAAAAATTACTCTTAGCTGCTCAGCCGGAAGCTTTTTACCAAGCTTAGCTCCAAATTGAGCGCCAATGGATGAGCCAATCAACAAAACAATTGCCAAGACCACATCTACAGTGTGGTTTAGAGTACTTTGAGCCATTGTCACGTTGATGGCAGTAAAAATAATAACAAAAACGCTGGTTCCTACAGCCTTAATTGTCGGCATCCCTAACAGGTAAATCATCACAGGCAGCATGATGAAACCGCCGCCAACACCCATGAGAGCTGCTAGTATACCAATCAGTAAGCCAAGTAGGAAAAGTGAGATAACCGAACAATCAATACCCGACACCTCAAAATGCATTTTTATAGGCAACTTGTTCATAAGACGCATTGCCCCGGATTCCTTTGGGGTGCCTAAATCTTTTTGACCTTTCTTCCTTAAAGAATTAATACTTTCTATAAACATAAAGACCCCTACGCCAAGCAGCATGACTACATAAGTGGATTTTAGTACAAATTCAAAATTACCTAAGGACTGTAATATTTTTACTAGAGCCGTCCCAAAACTCCCCCCTATCAAGCTTCCAACAAGTATGATAAAGCCGAGCTTAAAATCTACATTTTTGTTTCTGCTATGAGCGATAGTACCGGAAACGGAGGCTGCTACAATTTGATTAGTATCAGAGGCAACAGCTACAGCAGGTGGTATACCCATCCACATAAGAAGTGGGGTTAATAAGAATCCTCCGCCAACTCCGAACAGACCAGAGAGTAAACCAACCATCCCACCCATACCAAGGATGGCAAAAATCGATATAGGCATTCTGGCAATAGGAAGGAAAATATCCATCATTCTCCCCCCCTATTGATATGAAAGGACACAGTTTTGTTTCTCATCATCAGTATTTTGCTGCAACAAATACCTGCCTTTTGAAGACCAATACCTAGGAGCATCGTTACCAACAACATTCCAGTTGAACCCCAGGTGAAGTTGGCAACTTGTGGATCTTCAGGAGTATAAACATTACCGTTAACATCTTTCCATGAGTACAGCTCTTTAGTATCATGATTTTGACTTACAATAACGTGCTTACTAGGATCGTAATAATGAGTGAAAACTTCTGACTTTAGTAAGTTCAGGCTTATCCAGAAGAAAAGGACAGAAAGGACTAACACTGCGCAACTTAACTTAAAACTAATTTTACCTAACTTTTCGACGTTCATTTCGGTCATGGCTATTCCTCCCCAAACGAATTTTTGGTATAACTTTACGTGCTACAAAGATAATGGTTAAAATAGTAAAAACCTATAGATGGAAGAGTCTCAAAATGCTTAAATAAGATTCATTTTTAGATGTGAAATAATTAATTTGTTATTAGGCTTGTAGTCCTCTTTAGTTAAATCACCACCTCCAAGAGACTGAAATTTTACCAACGATTTGTTTTCCGTATAAGCAATATAAGCAAAATCTATGCCACATCATACAGCCCTGGTTTTCTGGCAAAAATAAAGCCAGCACCTCTCGAAAGTGCCGGCTTTGGGAATATTATTTCCCATTCTATGAGTATAAATTACTCCTTTGTTATAACAGATCATATTCCTTCATTTTTGCATATAGCGATCGTCTGTTAAATCCTAAGGTGTTGGCAGACTCCTGCCTGCTCCAGTTGTGATCTTTTAATGTTTTAATAATAACCTGCTTTTCTACCTCTGCCAGGATATCTTTTATTGGCCTTTTAAGTCTTAGTTTTATATTTAGCTCTAAATCTGAGTCTCTGCAAGAGGGACGATTCCCTTCTAACATAGCTAGATCATCCGGTAAAATGACAGTACCCCTAGTCATAACCACAGCTTGTTCACAAGTATTTATTAATTCCCTGACATTACCCGGCCAGGGATAATTAATCATGAAATTAAGCGCTTCTTTTGACATGCTAGTTATTTTTTTAACATGTTTCTGGGCAAATTTATTAATATAATAATTAACTAATAGTATAATATCTTCTTTTCTATCCTTAAGGGGGGGGAGTTTTATATTAACTACATTTAGCCTGTAAAATAAATCTTCCCTAAATTTACCTTCTTCCACCAGTTTTTGCAGGTCTTTATTGGTTGCTGCCAGTATGCGGATATCCACCTTAATGTTATTTATTCCACCCACCCGTTCAAACTCTCTCTCCTGCAGCACACGAAGTAATTTGGTTTGGGCGTGGTGCGTTAATTCTCCAATTTCATCCAAAAAAACAGTACCGCTGTGAGCCAGTTCAAACTTTCCCATTTTTTGGCTAATCGCTCCAGTAAAGGAGCCTTTTTCGTGGCCAAATAATTCACTTTCCATAAGATTCTCTGGAATAGTGGCGCAGTTAATATTTATAAATGGGCAGTGGTTACGTTTACTATTCTTATGAATAGACCTAGCCACGACTTCCTTACCCGTTCCACTCTCACCTTGAATCAGTACTGTTATATCTGTGTCTGCTATCCTTCCAATTATTTTAGAGATTTCCTGCATTATTCTTGACTGCCCAATAAAATTATCGAAGGGATTCAACTCATCTTCTAACTTTTCTCTAAGGATCGCAACCTCTGAGACCAAGTATTTCATTTTTACTGTCCTCTGGACTGTAATAATAAGTTCATCAAGGTTTAACGGTTTATTCAGGTAATCGTGGGCCCCTTCCTTCATAGCATGAATGGCTATTTCAGTTGTACCAAAGGCAGTCATTAATATTATGGGCACTGTGAACCCTCTATCTTTGATTTTTTCCATGACTCTGATACCATCATCATCCGGCAACTTAATGTCAAGCAGAATTGTATCCGGGTCAAAGTTATTTAAGGCCTCCATGCCTTCTGCGGCCGTATAGGTTACAAAAACCTCATATCCTGCGTTTTCCAGAACATCACGCAAAAGTTCGCATACACCCTCTTCATCATCAATTACAAGAATTCTAGCCATTATTGTCACCACTTTCTGCTATTGGGATAAAGATCTTAATAACTGTACCGACATCAACCTTACTTTCCACCTCATACACACCCTTATGGGCTTCTAAGATTTCACGGGCTATAGCAAGCCCCAAACCGGTTCCCTTTGATTTGGTAGTGAAAAATGGTTCAAAAATCTTGGTCAAGTTTTCTTCTGTTATTCCACAACCGTTATCTTTAATTGATATGCCAACCATATTTTTTGTTTTATCATAAAAGGTTGATGTCTCCAATTTACCCTTACCCTCTGTAGATTGAAAAGCATTATACATTATATTCGAGAGTACTTTCTCTATTTGGTACTGGTCAATCATAACTTCCGGCAGATCCTCGCCCAGAGTTGTTACTAATTCAACCCGATCTCCATGAGCATCGACAAAAAATTGCCCGAGTCTTTTAACTAAGCTATTTATTTGACAGGGTATCAGAGTTGCTCGAGATGGTCTGGCAAACTGTAATAATTCATCGGTTATATTAGCTAATCTGGTCATTTCCCGGTTAACAATATTTAAGGATTTTTGAGAGGGTACATGCCCTTGATTCCAGAACTGCATATATCCGGTTATTGAGGTTAATGGACTTCTAATTTCATGGGCCACCCCGGCAATGATTTTTCCCAGCGAAGCAAATCTCTCCTGCCTATTTATATCTTCCCTTAGGTGAATCAATTCTGTTATGTCGCGAAAATGTAAAAGCGCTCCCACCAGATCTTGTCGTACATTTACCATGAGTGATGTACTTATAAGCAGATGTCTGGGGTTACCAACTAAATCCTCGTAGATAACCTCTACATCCTTAACGGGCTGATTATCTAAAAGAGTATTATTTAAGCACTCTTTAAACGGACTGTTCTCCAAGAAAACATCATGCATGCTTTGTCCAAGAATATCTTTACCAAGACTTAGCATGTGGTAAGCTGCAAGGTTGATGCTGACAATTTTCTGTTCTTTATTAACTGTAATGATCCCATCATCAATACTGGTTAAAATTTCTTGATTGTAATTTTGTACGTCAATTAACTTGTTGTACATTTGGTTAATTGCTTCGGTTATCTCTCCAAGTTCCCCCGGTGCCCGTGGAATTATAAACGTCGGGTTATTTGATATTATACTTAGATTTTTTTTAACGTCATTAACGCTTAAGGTAAACTTCCTGATAAGGCTAAATGTGCCACCAAAAGCAAGAAAGATTCCGATAGAAATGATTCCGTAAACTACCTGTTTCATTTGAACAATTTTTTGGGATATCGGTTCAAAATCTGAGCTTGCCCAAACAGCACCTATGATTTTGCCGTCTCTAATGATGGGTTGGTAGGCTTCCAGTTGGCCGTTTTCCGATATCCCACCGAAAACTTGAAAAACCATACTTTTATTGCTAAGGGCGTCATCGAAATTATTTTTTCTACGCGTCGAAAAATTTTCACGCAGGTGAATGTTATTACCATCTAGAATTACATCATAATCTTTCCAATAATATCCAACATCCAAGTTAGGGTATACCTTCTTTGCCTCTATAATGATAGGTTGTAAAACTTTATTAAGGGCTTTTGCCTGCTCCCTCTGTGGTATATCTTCAACCCCCACATCGTTTATTATTTGATTAAAAGTCTTGGGCAGGTAATCGTCCAGGTAAGTCATGGCCTTTTCCATAACTTGACGCTGAGTATCCACCAAACCTAGTTCCGTTGATTGTACCAGATAATAAAGATATCCAGTTAATCCAATAGGAATTAACAGCAGAATAGCAATAATTTTTAATAAATGATCAATGAATCCATCTTGTGTAATTTTTATTCTCATCAAAATCCCTCCGCATACAAATGCTTATATCTATTATACATACATCAGCCCAGTAGATGAGAATATTTTTTCACATTCAATGAGTATTTTTTGCCCATTCCTATTATATTCCCCTGTAATAAGCCCTTTTTTCAGTGGCATAAATCTTGCTTTGTCTAAATGGAAAGGAAAATTCAAACGACTAGGAAAAGAGGCTAGTCTTTATGAAAATTGATCTAAGACAAATAATGATTCCTTTGGACCAATATCCCAGTATTTCGGAAGAGGGGTCCCTTGATAATGCAATTAATCTATTGACAGAGGAATTTAAGAAAAGGGATAACATCTGGCATAATTATGAGGCACTTTTAACAACCAGCTCTTCCGGTGAAATTACAGGGATGCTTACCCTACGCTCAGCTTTAACAGCAAGCAGGGAATTTAAATATCCCAGCCTCCGTCATAGGTTAATTAACCTATTATTTAATAAACCTGTTCCTACGAGTAACCTTCAAGTAAAAAACTTTATACATCCCCTAAAGAGCCGATTGGTAAATATATCTGATGAGTTGGATGAAGTTATTTTATTAATCTTAAAACATAATTATAATTCCGTTTTAGTCTCTAACAACCAAAGAATTGTGGGTGTGATACGAACTATTGATTTGTTCTGGTATATCGACGATGTTTTATAAAGAAAATAGAATGAAATACGGAGGGATTTTTATGATTCCAACCCACCAGTTGAATAGTTTCATGATTCCAATCCATAATTTCCTTACAATTAACGAGTATGACTCAATACGTGAAGCTTTAAAACTAATGAGAGAATCTTTTCATAAGGGTTCAGCCTGGCAGGGCCCTCATATGTTAATTGTGTTGAATAATCTTGAACAGCCTGTAGGGCTTTTAACTTTGAAAAATTTATTAAAGTCAACTAAAATAAAACAACTTGAGGGAGATGCCTGCTTTAAATCCGAGTATGCAAGCTGGTATTATATTAAAAAATGCCATGAGTCAGGAATTGCCGTAAGGGAATTAATGAGACCGGTTAATGTCTACTCTATTAACTATCATGATTTTGATATTAACGTAGTAGTCGAAATATTTTCCCGTAACGGCATAAACTTTATTCCGGTTCTTGATAATGATAAAATAATAGGTATAGTGGATAAATCAAGTGTCTTCTATCAATTACAATCTTTAAATAACTCCTTGCCAAATAAGGTCTCTACATTTAAAACGCTGGCTCACTATTTAAAAAACATTAAAATAAACATGAATGTTCTTTTTTCAGGTTTCTTCTGAGGTTAGATACAAAAAAGGTATCAAGGTAGAAAAAATCAGTCTACCGAAATATAAGTTTGCTTAAACCTTTTAACCACTCTGAACTTCAGATAAAATTAAAGAAGCGCTCAAAAAACATTTTATTTTTTTGAGCGCTTCTTCTTTTGGGTTAAGGTTTTATCGAACATCAATCCTACTGGACGTCTCCAGCCAGTTTTGCTTGTTCTGCAAACCATTGTTCCGCTGCGTAATTTAAAGACAGGGTCCTTAAATCTTCCCAAACAAAGTCTTCGACGGACAACACGCGCAAATCCACCTCTTTGAAATACTGACCACAAGCCTGGCAAGCCACCATATCAACACCTGGAAAATCCTCCGAATGAAGGTAAGTCTGTTCAGAGGCTTCTTCACTCCCACAGCAAATACATCCGACACGCTCCGCTGGCCATTCATGCCCGCACAGTATACAGTGCAAGTAACGATTACCGTTTGGCGGGGTGAGTACTGAAAGTCCTGCCGCCTCACCACAGACCAGGCAGGCCCTGCTTTTGCACGAAACTTTTTTCGAATAATCTTCAGCTTGGTTATTTACCGTATCCTTTTTCGGTTCCGCAATCGTTTCGCGAGAAAGCTGTGCTACGCCGCTTAAGGCGATATACAAGCGACTGAACATTTTTGTGTCAGTTACAGGTTGAACTGCTTTAAATTCATTCCACCGTTCCCTTAAGTCCGCTTCGGAAACCGCTACTCCCTCGACCTGATTCAACCTTTGCCAAAGCTCTAAAACCGCCTCTTCCGGTAAATCCACCAGGGGATAGTAAGGGGGAGTCTCCGTGGGAATCAATCTCTCCCACCAAAAGTTACCCCGCTCGTCCTGCCAGCTTCTGACTTCGTTCTTAAGAAGGCTATAGGTCTGATAAGCTTGCTCCAGAGTTATATCTTCAGCTACATCCATTTTATGCATATTTTTGTTCATTGATAGGAGCTCCCCTTACATTCATATTTTAGCCAACTGTGAGTAATCCGGACTAGACTAAGCTCTGTTTCCTAATTATTTCGCGACGGTTTCGGAACCATCTTGCTCATCTTTCACTCTGTCATACCATTTGGCATGGTGCGAACGCGCGAACTTTGTGGGTACATAACCATTGATCATGCCAGAAATAGAAGGGTTTGAATCCGGGTGTAATAGTCCTAAATACATATGCCCAATGACTGCCGCTGTCATCATAAACATAGAGAGGTCGTGTACTAGATAAGCCCAACGCACTAAACCTGGAGGAAAAGACGGAGCAAACCACAGTACGATCCCACTGAGGGTGATGAAAACAATACCGAAAATAGTAATCATCGAGTTGATTTTTTCCCCGCCATTATACTTGTCTTGAGGTGGATAGGTTCCGTGTCCCCCGAAGAACTCCTTAGGAAATGCCATGACGTGTTGCAAATCTGATTTTGTAAACTTAAAGACTGATTTTAACCACTCCCAGTGATGGCGGGTATTTCCAACAAAGAACGTCAAACCTACTACTACCACAAACACAACTGCCACAACACGGTGTATCACACGAGCAGCTTGAATCCCGCCGACGACACCCATCGCTGGTTGGAAGAAAACGCTAAGAACTCCCAATCCAGTAAAGAGCAATACAAAGAAGGCAATGGCATGAACCCAGTGACTAATGCGTTCTCCTTTAGTAAAACGCAAAACCTTATTTGGTTCAATCGTCATTTGGGTTGGATTGTTGGTCTTCATTTTGACTGCCATTACTATTTACCCCCTTTCTGGCTATCTGCATGATTGATAGAGTCATCCCCACTAGACCGGTAATTTCCTCTTAAGAGATTGGCGAAAACCCCTACAACCACGGCTGCAGCCGCTCCACCGACTGCAAGTCCTCCCACAGGTCTTATCACGTCTTTCCATAGAGTTAGAGAGAGCGGAATCGTTGGATTAACCGGTAGCCCATAGACTTCTGGGCCATCCAATAACAAATAGAGATACGTCGTGCCACCCATTTCCGTTTCTCCATAGAGCTGCGCTTTAGGATGAGTCTTCTGAACCTCAGCAAGACGCTTCTTCGCTTGCGCCAGCATAGCGTCACGTTCTCCAAAACTTAAAGCACCTGGTTGACAGGTATGAACACAAGCTGGGAGCAGATTATTCTCGACCCGATCAATACATCCCGTACATTTGTAGGATTTCTTTTGGACTTGATCGACCTTAGGAACCCCAAACGGGCAGTTTTCAACACAATAGCCGCAGCCAATGCACTTATCCTGATCGATCACGACGTACCCAGATTCCGACTGAGTAATTGCCTTCGAAGAACATGCCTTCAGGCAAGAAGGATCAGCACAGTGAAAGCATTGTGCTTTGCGCATTAGCCAATTCATTTTATGATCTTCATATTTTTCAATGAAGGTCATATAAGTCCAAGTCTTCGTGGTAAAAGCATTCTGAGTCTGATAACTCGTGATCAACTGAGTTTTCTCCGCGGGAAGCTCGTTCCAAGCCTTGCACGCCACAGAGCACGCCTTACATCCTGTACATAATGAAGTATCAATTAAAACCGTTTTCCTTGTCATCAATTTGCCCTCCTTATATTGACTAGGCAAACTTTATACTCTGGAGTACCGGCTCCAGGATCAATGGCTGCAATGGTTATTTCATTGGTACTCGGACCAGAACTTAAGCTAGCAAAGCCCCAGCTCCAAGGCATCCCGATGGTTTCAGTATCTTTTCCATTGATTTTGTACGTCTGTATTCGATCCGTTACTAAGGCTCGTACGGTGATTTTGCCACGAGCAGAAGAGACTTCGACCACATCCCCTTCTTTAACCCCAATTTTTGCTCCTAGGTTTTTACTAATCTCCGCAAAAGGCTCCGGCATAATTTCATTCAGCCAAGGAATATTACGCGTAATTCCTCC
>DOPS01000383.1:2166-12954 GCA_003512645.1 Desulfosporosinus sp. | reverse complement strand
ACTAAAAAGCCAACCACTGTACGAACCTTAGAGATGGCCATCTCATTGAGGAAAATGGCCACACCAAGGCCGATTGGAGCTGCCAAGAGCAATGCTATGAGCGAAGTCACTATCGTCCCATATATAAAGGGAAGTGCCCCAAATTGTTCCTTTACAGGATCCCAAACACGTCCAGTAATGAAACCAAAACCAAACTTTTGGATACTTGGGCGCGCTGCGTGGAACATCTCCCACCCCATCCAAACCATGAGAACCACAACGCTAATTGCCATCAAGAGCGTCAAAATTCGCAAGGTTTGATCTCCTATGGACGTCTTGAATTTATTTTTCTTGCTCATATTCAGATCCTTCCGCCTTCTCGTCCAGCTCTAAAAAAATGCCAAACATGTTCTATACTTCACTCAAACGAGTTTTTTCTAGAGAACTTCCCTTCATTTCTACTTTAAGATCGGCTGTCCTTGAAATGTGACCGATTTAAGCATCACTTCTTCACGGCTGATTAAGCTCGCAGGCAACTTTGGGTAATGCAATTCTTCTGAAAGATTCTGACCGTCATGAATAGCCCAGTTTATAAAGTTTACTAGGGCCGTTCCTTTGGCCTTGTCCTTTTGATCCTGATAGATTAACGCCCAAGCGAAACCAGCTATTGGGTAGGCGTCAACACCGGGAGCATTGACAATCGACACCCTCATATCTTCCGGAATCGTTGCTGCCGCTGCCGCTGCAGATGTTGATTGAAGAGATGGGACGATCCACTTACCCTCCTTGTTTTGCATCGTGGCATAAGATAAATTGTTTTGAACAGCATAGGCTAGCTCTAAATATCCGATCGTACCAGGAGTTTGTTGAATCACCCCTGCCACACCAGCATTTCCTTTTCCACCTATCCCAACTGGCCAATTCAAGGATGTTCCTTTACCCACCTTACTTGACCACTCTGGGCTGACACTGGTGAGATAGTCTGAGAAAATATACGTTGTCCCACTCCCATCTGAACGACGAGCAACCGTAATTTTTGTGTCTGGCAAAGATACACCCGGATTTTCGGATGCAATCCGCTGATCATTCCAATGGGTGATTTTGCCAAGGAAAATATCTGCAAGTACTGCAGGACCAAGTTTGAGATTTTTCGGAACATTGGGAGCATTATAAGTGACTGCCACCGCACCTAAGGTTAAAGGGATATGCAGGATTTTTCCACCTTTAGCAACTTTTTGTTGATCCTCTGTCATTGGACCATCCGTCGCTCCAAAATCAAGGGTTTGCTCTGAGACTTGTTTAATTCCTGCCCCACTACCAGTGCTTTGATAATTAATTGTGATATTTGGATTATTCTTCCGATACTCTTCGATTTGTTGATTGAGTAATGGAAAAACAAAAGAGCTTCCAGCACCAGTTAGATTGACCGGTGCAGCCTTCTCTTGACCAGCTGGGGTACTCGGGTCCTGCGCTCCGCAACTTACGAGAGTAACCGCTAGCATACCTATGATGACCGTTGTTAGAAATTTACCCATTTTCCTAAACATAAATTTCCTCCTTGTCGGATATTTTTTTCACCGACCAAAAATAATCTGTTCCTTAATATTCCCTGATGAACTCTAATCTATCTCTGTGTAAAGTTTGTGTTAAATGGCAACATTTAATGTGTGAAGGATAAAAGGAATTATTAATTCCTTGTCGAACGTCGAATAAGGTCCTAAGAAACTTGAGTGAGGTGTCATATTTGTTAGATAAATCCATAGATCCTGTCGATACCTGTGGTTGTGGTGACACAGGATATTTAACAACCCGTACAGTTCCCATCGACTTGGCTCACGGAGCCGGGCAGATTAAAAATGTTCCCATCTATCACTGTCGTTCCACAGCCTGCGAAGAATATACGTTACCCACTGTTGTTGCGCGCCGTCTCGAAGAGATCGCGGAACAGATGGAAGAGGTAGCGTCATCTGAAGTGGTCTTCACTTGGGTAAACCAAACAGAGCCCGCGCTCAATTCACCTTCTGAAGCCTCCCTCGACCCACTTTCTGAAGCCCAGGTCCAAGCCTTTACCCTACAGTTTGTGAACCGCGAGTATGAAGATGCCCGTGTTGTACTGGTTGTCCCCGGTCACGCTATCTTTTTAAAAAGTATGCTTGAAGACAATGAATACTACCTGCTTCGTTATGAACCAGAAAGTCGCAGGTCGGGTATAGTGTTCTCTTTTCACAAGTTTTACTATGAAAAATTAGAGTTTTTCTACGATGAATTCATCGAATGGTCTGAGGATGGACACCTTAAAGAAATCGGGCAGATTACTATGGATGAAGTAGAGGATGCACTGAATGATGAATTTGGGGAATTGGCATAGCGGAAACGGATGCAAGTGGGAGGAAGTTTCTTAGCATCCTACGGCGATAAGTGTTCGTTGTTGGTCAGCGCCTTCGGCGATAGTCTCCACCGGAGACTATCGTGTTCGCACATCCTACGCCGATAAGTATTTCTTTTGAGATCGCGGCTTCGGCGATACTCTCCACTGGAGACTATCGTACTGGAGACTATCGTGTTCCATTGCTATTCCCTTGTCGCTAAGGCTAAAACTCAAAACCTCTGGGCTTTCTGCAAGTGAACCGTTGAGTTTCTTAACGCCTTATCGACTGCGCTCATTGACGCAATTCCTCTCACATGCTCTCTAAGCTAAGAAACTTCCTCCGGCTTGGGGTCCACGGGATTTGGAACGATTGAAGCTCGGCTTTGCAAGTTGGGTGAGCAAGTTGGGGTCGGTTCTTGACTTGCACCCTTGACTTTCACTGACTTGCATGCGTAGTGAACTTGTCCATTACGTTTATTAACGCCTTACCGACTGCGCTCATTGACGCAATTCTTTTCACATTCAAATAAAAATTGACCCTAAGCCGTTATTCGGCTTAGGGTCAATTTTTATTTAGTTACTTATCTTTTCTTGGCTCCTTGAGGTTTTCTCTTGCCTTTATTGATATGGCTATCAGAGCCCCTTTTGTATCGTCCCTTTTCTGTTTCTTTTGCCTCTTCGCTCTGAGGCCCCTTTTTTCCTGCTGTACTTTTATACGGGGCTTCCGTACTCCGAGCATCCTTGAAGCGCCCTGGTTTACCTGCTCCACCCTTATAAGGGGCTTCCGTACTCCGATTATCTTTGAAGCGATCTGGCTTGCCTGCTGCACCTTTATATGGGGCTTCTGTACTCCGGGCATCCTTGTAGCGTTCTGGCTTGCCTGATGCGCCTTTATACGGGGCTTCTGCACTTCGTGCTTCCTTGAAACTCCCTGGTTTGCCTGCTGCGCCTTTATAAGTGGTTTCCGTACTCCGCGCACCCTTAAATCGCCCTGGCTTGCCTGCTGCGCCTTTATATGTTTTGCTTGACGTTTCTTTGATCGGCACGTCTTTGTCTTGAACTTCTTTACCCACTCCCGCAGCGTCCTTCTTCTTCATACCTGATCGTCTTACGGGTCCTTTTTTCCTCTTAATTGGACTGCCTAGACCGCCTACACTGTCTGGTTCCTTCTGATCGTCTCGCACAAACCTTCTGGGCCGAATAAGGCATTTGGGCCCGTACCCGATAAGATCCTCTCGATGTGCTTGGTGCAAGGCTTCTTCGACTAATTTATGGTTTTTCGGGTTCCGATATTGGATCAGTGCCCGCTGCATCGCTTTTTCATGTAAGCTACGTGGGACATAGACCGATTCCATGGTTTGAGGATTTAAGCCGGTGTAGTACATGCATGTGGAGAGGGTTCCCGGGGTTGGAATAAAATCCTGAACTTGTTCTGGATTAACTCCCATGTCACGGACATATTCAGCCAATTCGATTGCTTCTTTAAGTGTGCTCCCTGGATGAGAAGACATTAGATAAGGGACAAGGTATTGTTCCTTACCTAGCTTTTCGTTCGTTTTCTTAAACTCCTGAACAAAGTCCTCATAGACAGCCTTGCCAGGCTTACCCATGAGACGAAGAACTGTATCGCTGACATGTTCCGGGGCGACTTTTAATTGACCACTGACATGATGCTCACAAAGTTCGCTAATAAACTTTGAATTTCGATCGGCTAACACTGCATCATAACGGATACCAGACCGTACGAACACTTTTTTTATCCTTGGCAAACTACGAAGACGACGCAAAAGATCTAAGTATTCCGTATGGTCATTTTCCAGTTTCGAGCACGGTTCAGGGAAAAGACACTGCTTATTGGAACAGGCTCCCTTCGTTAATTGTTTTTGACACGCCGGACGTCGAAAGTTCGCCGTTGGACCCCCTACATCGTGAATATATCCTTTAAAACGAGAATTCCAGGTCATTTGCTCAGCTTCCCGAATAATCGATTCTGAGCTTCGACTTTGGATGATCCGCCCTTGATGAAAGGTTAACGCACAAAAAGCGCATGCTCCAAAACATCCCCTGGCACTGGTAAGACTAAATTCCACCTCTTCAATAGCCGGAACTCCCCCAAGTTCTTCGTACGACGGATGATATGTCCCCATAAAAGGTAGTGCATAGATGGCATCCATCTCTGCTTGAGTCAAGGGAAGCGAGGGTTGGTTTTGTAGTACACTTTTTCGCCCATGGGATTGAAACATGGATTTCCCCTGGAACGGGTCCTGCTGGTTATACTGCACCCAAAAAGCCTCGGCATATTTTTTCTTATCCGAAGTCGAAGTAACATCATCAAAACTTGGCAGAACTAGGGTACCTCGGGGTACTACATCCCCCGTCAAAGGCACCATAGTTCCTCTAACATCCGTAATCTGATCAATCGGTATCCCATTTTTTAGATGCTTGGCAACTTCAACGATGGTTGTCTCCCCCATCCCAAAGACAAGCAAATCCGCTTGGCTATCCAAAAGGATGGAGCGTCGAACATCATTACTCCAATAATCATAGTGGGCAAATCGTCTCAACGAAGCTTCGATCCCCCCGATTATCACTGGGACACCAGGCAGTGCTTCTCGAACCCGATTAGAATAAGTGATGGTGGCTCGGTCTGGGCGAAGTCCCGATTTGCCACCAGGAGAATAAGCATCTTTGTGCCTTTTCTTTTTAGCCGCCGTATAATGATTAACCATGGAGTCGAGATTCCCTCCAGAGATCAAACAACCCAAGCGGGGTGTTCCCATCACACGGAAAGCTTTAAGATCCTTCCAATCAGGCTGAGCCACGATTCCTACGCGAAAATCATGCTTTTCTAAAACACGAGCAATGATCGCAATTCCAAAGCTTGGATGATCCACATAGGCGTCGCCAGTAATGAGGAGAAAATCAAGTTCATCCCAGCCCACCGCCTCCATATCGGCTCGATTCATAGGTAAAAAATTTCGTGTACGCATTAGTCTCACCTTTCTAGTTTAAACACGTTTATCATCTGGCCTTAACTTTGATAAACACTACTTTTTTTTCGCAACCATAAAAATACTCTCGCAACCAATGCGAGAGCCTAGTTTGGGCTTTTGCAATTCCTACTAAAAGTCTGGCAAACCAACAGATCGTGAATGGTAGCATGTCAGTCTTTTAGTCATTGTAGCTAGAGTTTAACTAGTTTGGCATAGGAAGCGGTTAGATTAATGAATCATCATGGAATCAAAGGTTTTGCTTCCAACGTATTGCGAATAATATTCACGTCTACGCGTCGATTTTTTGCCCGCCCCTCGGCCGTTTCATTGGTATCAATCGGTTGATATTCACCATATCCAATGGAACGAAATCGAGCTTGGTCAATACTATTCGACTGCAACAGATACTTCATAAAATTTAAGGACCGTCTTGAGCTTAAATCCCAATTAGATTCAAATTCATAATTTTTTATAGGGATATTATCAGTATGCCCCGCTACCTCTACTTTGTAACCAGGATACATGCTTAACATTTCCGAAATGACCGCAGCAAGTTTTTGAGCCTCTGGTTTTACCACAGCCCTACCTGAGTCGAATAAAGCATAATCCTGAATCGTAATTTTCAGCATATCGTTGTTGACATAGGTCTGAAGTTGTAGGGTCAGCCCATTTTCCATAATGTAGACATCAAGCTTTTTCTTGATTGCTTCCATGTCCTGTTTTTCCTTGTTTATCAGGTCCTTAAGCTCTTGGTTTTGGTCTTGGTTATTTTCCTCCAATTTCTTGAGATCATTGGCAGAAACGTCATCTATAGATATTGTATTGGATTGTTCAAAAACACTTACGCCTCCGTTAAAGGCACTGCTCAAGCCTTGCATAACCTGGGCATATTTTTTTTCATCGACTTGACTAGAGGCAAACAAAATAATAAATAATGCCAATAATAACGTCAGCAAGTCTGCATAAGGAATCAACCATGTTTCATCGATATGTTCCTCATGATGCTCTTTTTTATGTTTTTTCAAGACTTTTTTCCTCCATAGCGGTACGTTCAGTAGAAGAGAGGAATACTGCAAGCCTTTGGTTAATTGATAATACAGGCTCGCCCGCTTGAATCGCTAAAAGGCCTTCCGCCATCATCATCTTAACTTGTGTCTCTTTTTTAGATTTTTGTTTTAATTTATTAGCCATGGGGTGCCACAAGACATAACCCGTAAAGATCCCCAGCAACGTGGCGACGAAAGCAGCGGAAATCAAATGTCCTAAGGCTTCTATCTCGTTTAGATTACCCAAGGCTGCAATCAACCCGACAACCGCCCCTAGTACCCCCAGGGTCGGTGCATAAGTTCCTGCTTGAGTAAAGATAAGCGCACCTTGTCTATGACGTTCCTCCATGGCCGAAATATTTTCCATGAGCACGTCACGAATAAATTCCGGGTCATTCCCGTCGATGACCATGCGCATTCCGTTTCTTAGAAATTCATCATCAATTTCCTCAGCTTTACTTTCAAGGGATAGCAAACCCTCTCGACGACTGACTGTTGCCCATTCCCCAATCTGTTGAATCAGTTCACTTTTAGAGACCAATGCTTGGGAAGTAAACATGATCTTAAAGAGCTTTGGTACTACCTTTAAGTCCTCCATTGGAAAACCAATAAATATACATGCTACGGTACCCCCAAAGATAATTAGTAGTGCTGCAGGGTTCGCTAAGGATACCAGACTAGCGCCTTTCAAAACCATTCCCAACCCGACAGCAATGACCGCAAGTATCAAACCAATATAGGTTGACTTTTCCATTCTTAATAGTCCTTTCTATGTAGCGAGTAATTTAGTATCTATTCTATATTGGTTCGACATTTTCCTGCAAATTTATGTATACTCACTGGGAATATAAACTAGCCAAAATTAACCATGATTCTTCTTGGTCTTGAGCGTGAGCTTATAACTTCTAAAAATGAGAGCTTATTGTAATAGAAATCCTAGTTTCATAAAAATGCTTGGCAAAACTTGCCAAGCATTTTTATGAAATATTAAGGCATTCCATCTTAGTGAGAAACTTCTCCCTTATCGGAAATTGATAAACTGCAGTTCAATTCCAAAGTCTTCTTTACGTAATAAGGCAATAGCCGCTTGAAGATCATCTTTATTCTTGCCTGAAATTCGTATTTCTTCGCCTTGAATTGAGCTTACCACTTTAAGTTTACTATCTTTTAAGACCTTATTGATTAATTTTGACTTCTCTTGGGCAATCCCTTGAACCAGTTTGACTTCTTGCCGGACTGTATCACCAGCAGCTGTTTGAGCCTTCCCATATTCCAAGGCTCTCAAGGAAACCCCTCGCTTGACAAGTTTACCCTCAAGAATGTCAACGACATTACTCAACTTAAAATCGTCGTCAGAAACCAAAATAATCTTTTCACCCTCAAGTTTAATAGAGGATTTACTGTTTTTAAAATCGAATCGCTGTGCCAACTCTTTCTGGGCCTGGAGGATTGCATTCGTTACCTCAGGGATATCTACCTTGGAAACGAGATCAAATGAAGAATCTTTTGCCAAAATCTAACGCCCCTTTATAGCTATTCATTACAACTGATTTAACATATCTTTAGTTAATACGACATTACGTCGAACTTCTCCTGCCTTCCCTAACATTGGTAAGGCTCTGCCGTTTAAAGTAACCGTCAGACCCCCGGCATTTCCAATCGAGACCAGTTCAATTTTCTCTGTCCCTTTGACTTCTTTACTGGTTCCCGCTGCAAATGTTCCCTGAAACGGTGCCTGACCGTCAATTCTAACCTCAATCCAACAGGGTTGAGTGAAAACTANNCACTTGGAGGTGGCGATGTGGTTGCAGTATCTGTCTTCGGTGCACTGATTAAAGGAGGAGCTGTATAAGGAGTATCCGGAATTGCATTCTCTGGTGAATACAAGCCCTTGGCTGCATAGGCAATCAGCATTAAAACAGCCACCCCCCCGATAATCGCTGGTCTAACCCACAGCGGACGAGATTTTGGCGACACTTGAAGTGTTTTTAGAACAGGTGGGGCACTTGCAACATCAGGCGTCAGAGTAGCACTGTACAGGGCAATAATTTCATCAGAGTTTAGCCCAAGTTGTTTTGCATAAGTACGCAAATATCCCTTAGCATATGTTGGGCCAGGGAGTATCCCATAATTTTCCTCTTCAAGAGCCTGGATATAGCGAACACGGATCTTCGTGATTTCCTCAGTGTCAGTTAAGCTCCATTCTTTATTTTCCCGAGCGGTCCGAAGCAATTGCCCTTCTCCTGCCATAGTAATACCCCCTATTCTCTGATCAGCTCATATCGAACGCCGAAAAACTCATCGCGATATCTTCCATACAAATTACATCGTCTTCATGATGGCGAATTTCAATGATGAAATCAAACTCTACCTCTAAGCGCCCATCTCGATTAAAGACGTCAGGATGTTCAATAACCTTGAGAGTTGGCATTTGTAACGTTTTTTCTAATAAAGACCAATGGGCATCGTTTCCTCGCGTGGTACTCGTAATTCCGTCAATTAGAAAAATACTATTCTCAGACTCATCTAGTAATAACTCAGTCCGTAAAGCTTGACGGATAAGGGTTGAGGACAATAAGATCCAGCGTTTATTAGCATACACACAGGCAGCAATAGCTGCTTCAGTCTTACCCACTCGAGGCATTCCTCGGATCCCAATGATGCGATTTCCGCCTTCAAGCAAAGTATCCCCCAAAAAATCAACCAGCACACCTAATTCCTCACGAACAAATCGATAAGTTGGTGGATTAATCTCGGCCATGTCTAAACGCTTGCCATGTCGTAGCGCTATTCGATCTAATAGAGTAGGAATACGATATGCAGTGACTTTAATAGAATCAACCGCTAAGAGAGCCTCCAACAATGCTTTAACTTTACCCTCTGATAGGGTCTCCAAGAGAAGACCACGTCGGCTCTGTCCAATCCCCGTAACCGATAAAATATTGAGACCCAGCATTCCAATCAGTGTCGTCACAGCGCCGAGTAAACCAGGCTTATTTTGCTGAATATCGTATTCCAAGTAAAGGAGATTCTCTACCTGGTTGGGCCACCTTCTCTTCAAGATAGCATTCCAACTCCCTTAACGCCTGCACAGGATCTTGATGGTTAATGTAAAACGCATACTCTGAGCTAGGTTCATTTGGGTAAGCATAAAGCTTATCATAATAGTCCACCAGTAGACGCTCTGTAAACAAATCCAGGCGGTTGGTTTCCAATAGAGTCCGTAATTCTTGTACTTTGACATGCCCCAACGTTTTGATCAATCGTTCTAAGGCAATTCCAATCTCCTGAAGTGCATCAGGAACAGATGTATACTCCTGTAAGAGGCGTTGAACTCTATTAACCAAGGAGTCATATTGAAGTATTTGAATTCCCTCTTGCATCGCTGTAAAGAAAACGGCTGGCAAGGTAACCCTTCCAATTCGCTTACTCTCACATTCTACAATAATATAAGGAAACTCCTTTAATAATTCAAGTTCCTCGTACAATAATCCTTCAAACTTTTTTTGAGAGGGTGGATTTCCTAAACCCATGGCACCAAAAACAGACCCTCTATTATTAGCAAGCCCCTCAAGATCAATCGCGGGATATCCATCCCCTCGTAACTGACCTAATAGTTCAGTTTTTCCCACTCCAGTATTTCCGCGCAACACCACAACCTTAAAGGGCAGCTTAGCTTCGAAAAAATCAACCACTTGGGCGCGATAGGCTTTATATCCCCCTTGTAAACGGTAAACCGGGATCCCCATCAAATCAACAACCGTTGCCAGAGATTTGCTTCTCATTCCGCCTCGCCAACAGAAAAGGACAAGCGGACCACGTTTCGCAAACTCCCCCACCTTCTGGACTAAATCCGGAAGTTTTGGGCTGATAATGTTTAAGCCTTGTTCACGAGCCAAACTGGGGGAAGACTGTGTGTAGGTTGTACCCACCTTAGCCCGTTCTTCGTTATTAAAAAGAGGAAGACTTACAGCACCCGGGATGGTTGCTTCAGCAAATTCGCCCTCAGAGCGTACATCGACAAGTATCGGTTGCCCTAATGTCTTCAATTCTTGTACAGTGATCTCCTTAATCATCCTTAATTCCTTCCAACTCGACTATATACTATCTATCTTATCATAAATCTTATACAAAGATTATGCAACTAGTGTGCAATTTCATCAACCCATTGGCCAAATTTTAATTCAAACTGCCCCCTCGTCATTAACACTTCGCGGGGTTTAGAGCCTTCGTATCCCCCGACAACCCCTTTCTCTTCTAGGAAATCCATCAACCGAGCTGCTCGTGTGTAGCCTATACGCAAGCGGCGTTGTAACATAGAGACCGAAGCCGTTCCGCTTTCTATAAAAATCTGAGCTGCTTGATAAAAAAATTCATCTTCCATCTCTTCTTTTTTCGTCGT
>DOPS01000383.1:0-2060 GCA_003512645.1 Desulfosporosinus sp. | reverse complement strand
GGACGCTGGGTCGCAACAATTAGATGAATTCCTGCCGCACGAGCCATTTGGGCCAAGCGGCAAATCGCATCCTCAACATCTCCAGGCGCTACCATCATCAAATCGGCCAACTCGTCAATGATCACTACTACATAAGGGAGCGGTGGATGCTCATCCTTTTTGTCCTGGGTACGCAGAAAATTATACCGGACGATATCTCTCACACCAGCTGCAGCAAATAATTCATAACGGGTCTCCATTTCCGTCACAATCCATTTTAAAGCACCCGCGGCCTTTCGAGGATCAGTAACTACCGGTGCAATGAGATGAGGAATTCCATTATAGTTCGCGAGTTCAACCATTTTGGGATCTACCAATAAAAACTTCACTTCATCTGGACGAGCGTTAAACAAGATACTATGAATCAAGGTGTTAATACAGACAGATTTTCCAGAACCCGTAGCTCCTGCAATGAGTAGATGGGGCATTTTTGTTAAATCGGCAATAACCGGAGTCCCCGTAATATCCTTGCCCAAACATAAGGCCAACTTACTCGCTGTTCCTTGATATTCCGCCGTTTCTAGGACCTCTCGGAAATGAACCATCGCGATTTCTTTATTGGGTACCTCAATGCCAACCACGGATTTTCCAGGAATAGGCGCCTCAATACGTACATCTGCCGACGCTAAGCTCAAAGCAATATCATCCGCTAGATTCGTTATCTTACTCACTTTCACGCCTGGCGCAGGTTGTGCTTCATAACGTGTAATAGCAGGCCCTTGCGTGACTTGAGTTACCTTGATCTTGACTCCAAAACTACCCAAAGTTTCTTCCAGAATCTTGACATTGTCCGCTAAATCCTTATTAAGTCTAGGGTTTTTGATTTTTAAAGATTTGTTTAATAACGAGACTTGAGGAAGCTGAAAATTTCCGTCTTCTCGAGTCTGACGAGAAATAGGAGTACTGGTCACTTTTCCAGGTGGTATAATCGTATTTTCTAGCTTTCCAGCGGCCATCTTTTCAAATCCTAACTGCCCTTTGGCTGGAACGTTCGTAAGGTAAGGAGGCTCATTAGGATCTTCTAAGGTTTTAATGACTAAGGGTCGTTCTGCTAAATCAGGGTCAAGAGCCTGTGAACTCCGTTTTAAAGGAGTACTCTTTTTCGTATGCAGTTTTGTTTCTGCGTTACTCCCCTCCTGAGATTCCAATCTCTCTTTAAGGGTTTCCTCGTCCTCAGAGTTTTTCAGAACATCAATAAAATCCCCCATTTGGTGTTTAATCCATATCCCAGATTCTTTGCTGACCTGACCTACTCCTTGTACTCCTTGAACCAGCGAACGATTAGTAATCAGCAGAGCGCCCATTAGCGCTGCCATCACTAACACAACATAACTACCTAAAACGCCAATTGTAGTTTTTAACACAATTGCAATTCCTGCACCAACAAGTCCGCCGCCATGGCCAAGTAGACCTTCATCCAGCATGTCCGCCTTAGAGAATCCCTCAATTCCTGGTAACTGCAGGTGCAAAATCCCAACAAAAACAAGCCAAAGAAGAATTACTCCTGCGGCCTTTGATCCCAGACGCGGCGTTTGCTTATTCATAAAGGCAATACCCCAGGCCCCCACCATGAGGGGAATGCAAACTCGTCCCCCTCCTGCTAAAACAGTTAGAACCTGTTTAATTTGTCCACCAACCACTCCGCTCCTGTCAGAATAAAGCGCGACCAGCCCCAAGCAAGCCATTCCGACAACGAAAACTCCCATGACTTCATTGCGTATTGTCTCTTTCAAGGTACTTACTCTCATGTTCACCCTAGTATTCATGGTGCGGCGTCTTTTAGCCTTCGCCACAGAACAGTCCTCCAAACGTTCATTATTTTTAGGTCCTTAACAGTAGGCCTACCTAGTAGTCCTCACCTTATATAAATTCCACACGAGTAAGCGTTTTCCTGTTTGTTCCCGAAATATAAAAGGAAAACTGGCTGACGCTAAGCCTTGGCGAAGACGGCCACTTCTTGCCATCACGACACCTTGCCATCCATGGCGGTGTTCTAATCTCAACCCTCCTTGGTTGAGTCA
>DOPS01000045.1:0-3089 GCA_003512645.1 Desulfosporosinus sp. | reverse complement strand
TAGTAGAAGCAGAGGTAACACCTAAAGTAGTAGAAGCAGAGGTAACACCTGAAGTAGAAGCAGAGGTAACACCTGAGGCAGCAGAAGCAGAGGCAACACCTGAAACTCCAGAAGCTCAGTAAAAAGATAAAAATGTAAAAGTAACGAAAAGGGTCAGCTTTAAAATTATCGCTGGCCTTTTTTCTTGTTAGAGTACCTATGTTTTAGTGGGAAGTTAAAGGCATAGGTGGAGGTTAGAATATAATGCTCCGGGAAAAACTTATCACTAGCGAATCAGTTTAAATTTAGGTAAAAGGGGAGGGAAAACAGTGTTGAAAGTCGATATTGCGCCGGAAGCGGCACGTTACATTCAAAGCAAAGGTGGAGAAATAATAATCTTTCGCGGCACCCTGTCGGGATGCTGCGGAGGCACGTTACCAAGTCCAGACATGGAACTTGGGCATCCACGTCGTCCACTGGACAACTACTCTGTAGAAAACCGAACGGGAATAACCCTCTATATCGATAATGAGTTAAGTGCTTACAATGGTCGGGCTGAAGTAACCCTGGGGAAGAACCTTTGGTGGAGTTCGTTATCATTTAAGTACTACGAGGATTAAAAAAAACGATGTTCGAAACGGTTTTGAATTTGATAAACTGGCAGTGAAGGCCTGAGCGTCAAGTGCGGGATAAACTTTGGCAAGCTCGAACTCAAAGTGCAGACGAAGATTGATGAAGTGGGGATGAGGATGAAGTCAAACAGCATTGTAACAAAGCTTTGGATAGTGATAAATATCCTCACATTAATCGTCATTGGGGTAGCTGGGATTCTTCATATGAGCATTATGGATAAAATTTACTACGATGTACAATTTAAACAATTAACATCTTTAGCTAAAAAGGTGGCCAACTTTACTAGCACTGAAAATGACAGTCTGGCGATGGATTTAAAAGTAAAACTAGCTTCTGATTTAATTGAAGGAAATATCATGGTCTATGACAAGAATGGTATTGTCCAAACATTTGAGGGTTTTGCTAAAAGTACCAAAGACACATCCTTAGTACTTACTGATCCTACTTATAGTCCTTTAACTGAAGATGATATAAAAAAGCTGTTGAACGGAGAAACGGTTTTTAACAAGGGTAATAACCCCTTCTTCAATACCCAGGTTCTTACGGTAGGTGTTCCGGTGACGGATCCCCAAAGTTCGATAGGGGCGGTCGTAATTCATGTTCCAATCGAACCATTGGCCGGGCAACTAGCTGTCTTTAAGACGATCACAGTTTATTCGACTGTGGGTGGGCTCGCCCTCGGAATAACTCTCAGTTACCTCTTTTCGAAAAAGGTGTCCGAGCCATTACGCAGCATGAGCCGGGTTGCTCTGGCGATGGCCAACGGAGACTTTTCCCGTCGGATAACTATTAATACCAATGATGAAGTCGGTCTTCTGGCCGATTCTTTGAATACAGTTTCCGGTCAACTCCAGGAAAAGCTGGCCCAACTGGAAAGATTAGATCAGACGCGTAGGGAGTTTGTTTCCAATCTATCCCATGAAATGAAAACTCCGTTAAGCATTATCCAAGCCTTTACAGAAGCTTTACAGGATGACCTTGCTGTTGATGTCAATGAAAAAAATTCTTACTTAAATAATATTTATGAAGAAACTGCACGTCTCAAACGTTTGATCACAGATATCTTAGATTTAAAGAAAATGGAAGAGGGATATGAAGATTTTAAAATGAATTATGTTGACCTAAAATTACTTGCTTCTTCCGTGCAAAGTAATTTTAGTACGCTGGTTGAAGAAAAAGGAGTTAAGTTGATATTTCACATAAGCAGAAAAACTCCGCTTGCTTGGGGAGATAGTGATAGGATTAAGCAAGTATTTATCAATCTACTGGATAACGCCATCCGCCATACTCCTAGAGGGGGAGAAATTGTAATTACCATAGCTCACAAGGCTGATAATGTGCTGATTGAAATAAAAGATTCAGGCATAGGGATTGCGTCTGAGGATTTACCGATGATTTGGGAGAGGTTTTATAAAGGAGACAAATCCAGAAGTCGATCCCAGGGTGGGACTGGACTGGGATTAGCCATAGTCAAGAGAATTATCGAAACCCATGGAGGCCACATCAGTGTCTGGAGTAAACCTGGTGAAGGAACAATGTTTACGATTATCTTACCAAAGAAAATGGTGGTACAGTAATTTTCATGAGAAATTCATAGCTTTTTCATGAGATCCTCGAATTAGAGAGTTACACTGAGGATGTAGAAGTAACTAAGGAGGGTCACATATGAGCAAAAGCGAAGTAATTCTGGATGTAAAAGCAAAAAAGGATAGAGGCATAATCAAAGCAATTGGTTCAGTTCTGTTTGCAATTATAGCTTCTTCCCACCACTGGGTTCATACTCTTTTGATTGCATTGGGTCTAACCACTCTAAGCTCAAGTCTATTATCACTATCTCCGTCAACAAAGATCATCTTTTTACTTGTCTCCCTCGTTGTTTCAGTGTGGTTTATTCTTGTTGCTAAACGTAAGTGGAGTTATGACCGTCCTTCAGCGTGGGTGTATCTTATATCTTCCATTATCTCGATTATTTTGGTTATTACATCCTTGCCGCAAGCGATCTCAGCCGTCATCCCACCATCTCAGCAACAGCAACAACAGCAGCCGCAACAACAGAAAGATATCCACGGGCATTAATGTGCTTTAAGACTTATTGCATTCCTCCCTCTTTTGTGGGAGGAATTTTGCTATTTAATATAAGTTATCCATACATCTTACGGTTCCGCAACAATATGTTTTAAAATTTTGGTATTCTGATCCTCTATACTTCGGATCCTTAAGTCAGCTTTAGTAATATTCTCGACTGTCCTACGGTTAATATGTGGACCTATTATTCGCACGGTTAGAGGATCCAAGAGATCCATCTGCGTCGTTGTCTTAACTTGGAAGTCGCGAGGCCAGCAGGTGCCTAGAGGGTAGGCTAGAAAAGGGCAGTATCTTCACAGGGAGAAACTGCCCTTTTGGCATTTGGTAAGGATTATACTATTCATGTTTATGTCTAGAACAAATTTAACGAAAAATAGTTATTTTATTCATAG
>DOPS01000046.1:8749-11957 GCA_003512645.1 Desulfosporosinus sp. | reverse complement strand
GAATGTTTGATGCTAAAGGAAAAGCTTTGGAATGGAGTGGATTCGGATGTACGAGAATAAGAGGTATGTGCAGAAGATTTTCCGGATCTTAAAATCCTATAAAAATAGCCTCTTAATTGGATTTTTTATAGGAGTCAGTTTGGTTATGGTTGTTGGTTTAGTAGGCCAGGTTCTAGGAAAAGAAAACAAACCACTTAGTCATGTAACTGCTAAAGACGATTTTGAACGGAGGGATGGAGAAACCCCGCAACAAACAAGTGTTGAAAATAACGCTATAGTAGTTGAAGAGCCTACTGAAGAGCCGATCGAAGATCCGATTGAAGAGCCTGCTGGCTCCATATCTTCCTTTGCTAAACAACATTTTACCGTACTTTTAGTCGGAGTCGATCAAAGAACTGGTAAAAAATCCCTGAGCAACACCGATACGCTTCTAATGGCAAGTATCAATACACTGAACGGTAAAGTTACCCTCCTGTCCATACCTCGCGACACCCAAGTTATGATACCAGGCTATGGAAAGGAGAAAATTAACGCCGCTGCGCGGTTAGGGAAAGGACTTAAAACAACAGAGGCCTTGCTTGAAGAACTAACTGGTCAGACTATAGATGGGTATATGCTGACAAACTTTACTGGATTTAAGACAATTATAGATATTTTGGGAGGGATAAGTCTCACAGTAGAGAAAGACATGTATTACCTCACTGGAGACAAAGTAGATGGTGTCATAAACCTTTGTAAAGGGCCTCAACGTTTAAATGGAACACAAGCTTTACAATACGCACGGTTTCGACAAGATAACTTGGGGGATATAACAAGAGCAACTCGTCAACAGGCTGTCATAAAGGCCATGGAAAAGGAATTTTTACAAATGAAAACCGTACCAAAACTACCAGCGTTGATTACTCAGATGGCTAAGTCCGTAGAAACCGATCTTTCAATAGGACAACTGTGGTCGCTAGCCAATCTTCTACTTAGTTACGACACACTAGATATTACATCTCAAACTTTACCAGGAAATTTTATGATTGAAAACGAGATTAGTTATTGGCGAGTGAACCCTCAGAAGGCAAAGGTTGTAGTAAAACGTCTTTTGGAAGAGGGGAAGACGACTTCGGTGTTCTTTAATTTTGAGGGGACGGATCTTGAGCAGGACGAATGAGCCTTAGCATTTACCCACCAGATAAGCTCTTGAGGTTTCATTCAAAGATTCAGAGGATTTTAGAGTAAAAGGGTCGAATTAACTTGTCATCTTGTCATTTTATATAATCAGTTGTATACTATATGAGATTTAAGACTTAGAAGGCAATTTTTTGGAGGGTGGACATTGGATAAGCTACTTGAAAGTTTGAAAGAATACTTGCACATGGAAACTGAAATTCCTTTTGAAGAGTTTTCGGACTATTATCGTCAACTGATTTCAGAACTGAACCAAACGTTTAGCGATCTTGATAAGGACGCTCGTGTTAAAGCACTCTATATTTGTACGATTGTTCAATCAAATGCGGATGCCAGAGCCAAAGCAAGCAAAGTTAATGCTAAAACATTCAAGAAAATGAGTGCAAAATGTGCATTCTGGGCAGATGCGATTAAATTCAATTTGACTAAAGACGGGATGTCTGCTGAAGAGATTGAACAAGCAACCGAAGAGATTAATACTAGTATCTAAACTGATAAATTTAAAGAAGAAAACCTCAAGCCTCTTATGGGTTTGAGGTTTTCTTCGTATTGGATTGGAAATGACAAGTCTTTTGAAAAAATTTTGAGAAATATTTGCTCCTACGTGAAACAAAAGAAGTTTTTCAATCGTATTAAGAGTGTAGATAAAAAATCAAGTAAGGATTATAGGAGGATATGAACATGACTGAAAAGGTATACCGTTCTGTACGAGAAAAGATGATCGGAGGGGTTTGTGGAGGGCTTGCTGATTATTTTCGTGTCGATGTCACCCTAGTGCGGCTCATTGCCTTAGTAGCTTTGTTTGCAGGAGGGGTTGGTTTTCCAGCATATCTAGTTGCGTGGATAATTATACCAGTTGATCCCGCAGGACAATTCGGGTATTCCGGGGACCAAAAGCGTGAAGTTGGGGATTTTGTTAAACAAGTCGTCTCCGATGTGGAAGAGGTTGCTACTGATTTTGATAAGCAGGAAAATCATGAGAACCGCTCGAAAATGGCGGGTGGAGTGTTGGTGATCCTAGGAGGATTTTTTTTACTTGAACGCTGGTTTCCGATTTGGTTCAATATGAGCAAAATGTGGCCTTTACTTCTAATTATTATTGGACTTGCCATCGTTTTTAGGGGGGGACGAAAATGAAAAGAGTCTTTGATTCCCTGAGTCGCGGGCTACTTCTAATTGTCTTAGGGCTAATCTTTTTCTTGCTTAACTATGGGGTATTATCCTGGAATTTATGGGTCCATGTCGTCGATCTATGGCCGTTAATCCTTATCTTGGCAGGAATTGGTTTGTTTTTTAACCGACGGATTCCCTTCAGCACTGTTTTGTTGATTTTCCTTTTGAGCATGGTTGGATACTCTTTGGTGGTGGGTGATAAGCCTGGGCCTATGCCTTGGAATCGTACATTTCATAGTGTTTCGGATGGAACGGGTACAATAGACGTCCCATTACCCTCGGAGGTCAAGAAAGTGCGGGTTAACCTTGAACTGGGAGGAGCACAGGTTCAAGTAAAGGAGTTGGCATCAGGGAATACCGAGGCAAAACTTATGACTGGGACCTATAAATGGGTAAGTCGGATTTCAGATCCAGGACCGAATGCCTCGCCTGTTCAGATTAAGCAATCGGGAGATACCATCACAGCGACACTCTCTTCCCATTCATCAATGGGGAAGAGAGAACGCAATTTGAGTGATATTGCACTAAATCTTTCGCCCAAGGTACACTATGACTTAGATATCGAAGCGGGCGCGATTAACGGAATGATTGATTTAAGTCAGCTTATGGTGGATAATTTAAAAATAGGTACAGGAGCTAGTAACTTCGAGCTTCAATTTGGAGAGACTGGAATTGCTACTCAAGGAAAGATTGACAGCGGGGCTTCCAAGTTAACATTGGTGGTTCCCGAAAGTGTCGGTTTACAGATTCGCCTAAAAGGAGTGGCTACAAGTACTGACTTTATGGGCTCAGGCTTATTGCTAGACGATAAGAAATGGGTCAGTCCGAACTATTCTGAAGCTAAGACTAAAATAGATCT
>DOPS01000046.1:0-8635 GCA_003512645.1 Desulfosporosinus sp. | reverse complement strand
GAAGTTGATGAAAACAGGCAGATGATGGTATAATTTAAGAACAATTTATAGAGAATTTGAGGATGGAACAATGGATATCATATTGGCTCATCGCCAACTCGATTTTGATGCCTTAGCATCGATGGTGGCTGCTCAAAAGATTTATCCAAACAGCGTCTTAGTCATGGACGGGAAACCGAATGACTACGTGCAAGATTTTTTGGCCCTCTCTCGGGATCAATTACGGTTTCGAAAAGCGCAAGATATTGACATGGACGAGGTTTCCAGGGTCATCTTGGTGGACACTCATGAGCTACAACGTGCGGGCCCGGTGGGCGAAAAGGTCGCTAAAACCTCTGGAGTTGAGCTGGAAATCTATGATCATCATCCCTATGCGGGAAAGCTCAAACCGGGAATGGTGATTGAACCGGTTGGAGCCTGTGCAACGCTCTTAGTTGAAAAATTAGCCGGACTTGGCTTACCGTTGAGTAGCTTTGAAGCGACTTTGATTGCCATCGGAATTTATGACGATACCGGAAGTTTGTTGTTTGATAGCACCACAGTTCGTGATGTACACGCTGTGGCTTATTTATTAGGACAAGGAGCGAATCTGGGGGTTATTGCTAAATACTTACGACGGCCACTTGCCGAGGAACAAAAAGACTTATTACAGCAATTGTTGGATCAGGGACAGACGGAATTTTTTGATGGCTTACCGGTCTATATTTCGTATGCTGAGTCAGAAGATTATGTCGGTGGCCTGGCTTTGTTAGTTCATCGTGTTGGGGAACTTGAAGGTGCTGATACTTGGTTTCTGTTAGTCAAGATGGAGAATCGAGTCTATATCGTGGGTCGATCGAGAGGAAGAGGCTTACCAGTCAATGGATTGGTCCAATTATTTGGCGGTGCCGGCCATGAGAGGGCGGCATCAGCGACCATTAAGGATGGAGAAATCCCAATCCTCCTTAAACAACTGCGTTCTGCGATTCAAAGCCGAGCTAATCGGCCCCATATGGTCCGAGATATTATGAGTTATCCGGTTAAAACCGTTTCTCCGGAGACAAAACTTGGCGAGGTAGAACAAATTCTCTTGCGTTACGGACACACAGGAGTACCTGTCACAGAGGATAAGAGTCTAGTAGGGATTATTTCTCGGCGAGATGTTGATAAGGCGATTAAACACGGTCTACGACACGCGCCAGTAAAAGGGTTTATGACCACAAAGGTTAAAACGGTAGATGTAGAGGCCCCGTGGGATGAGGTTCAACGTCTCATGGTTCGAAATGACATTGGGCGTCTCCCCGTAGTTGAAGAAGGTAACCTTGTAGGCATTGTTTCCAGGTCTGATGTCTTACGTCTCATTCACGGTGGTTCGGTTCCTATTGAAGCACAACTTGGTCGTGAACGCAGTGCAGCCATGCGTCAGGACATTTTGGATTTGATAAAAAGTTTGCCGAAAGAAGTCCAAAATCTACTTGAGGCGGTCCGAGATACCGCTCAGGAAGAACAATGCTCCGTTTATCTTGTTGGAGGGTTTGTCCGGGATTTACTACTTTCCGTTCCGACACAAGACTTGGATTTTGTGGTGGAAGGCAGCGGCGGCCAATTTGCACAGGCTTTAATGAGGAGAATGCCAGAGGGTAAACTAACCCAGCATGTAAAATTTGGAACAGCACAGATTATTTTTCCTGATGGGAGTCATCTCGACGTAGCAAGTACGAGATGGGAACATTATTCCTTTCCCGGAGCGCTTCCCCAAGTAGAGGAATCATGTTTGCGAGATGATCTTTTCCGACGTGATTTTACGATTAACTCCATGGCAATTTGCTTGAATGCAGAGCGTTATGGAGAACTTGTGGATTATTACGGTGGCAAACGAGATTTGCAACAAGGAAAAATCCGCTACTTACACAATATTAGTTTTATCGATGATCCTACGCGGATGCTGAGGGCAATTCGCTTTGCGGAACGGTATCATTTTAATTTGGCTAAAGAAACACTCGAAGCGCTTCATACAGCGATAGATACTGGAGTCCTTGCTAAACTAAGCATAGAACGCTTTACTGAAGAGATTATGCATATCTTTACCGAAGTAAACTATCTAGCTATGGGTCAAACCTTGATCAAGTGCGGCTTATTTAAGGCCTGGTTCAGAGAGGAGTTTAACTGGAACTTTAGCTTAGAGGACCTAGAGGATAGTGCTCAATGGTCTCTGAAGCTGCGTTGGTTAATGGCTATTTCTAATATGGACAACGCAAGTATCGAGAAAGTCCTGGAGCGAGTAAATTTAAATAGATCCCTAAGGGATGAAACAATAGCCTTAATTAGTCTGCGCGATACTTTGATGGATTCTTTGACTTTAAGTGAGCTGGACAGAGTGCTAAACAAAGCCCCGAAGGAGGCTGTCATCGCCTTAGCAAGGGATGAACGTTATAAGCAGCAAATAACGGAATGCCTTGAGGCTGGCCAAAGAATAAACATGTCCCTTAATGGTAAAGCCCTAATCCAAATGGGTGTTAAGCAGGGCCCAGAGATCGGACAAATTCTGGATCGAGTGCGCATGGCCTGGCTGGAGGGTCAAATTAGCACTTCGGAAGAAGAGCAGGAAATAGCTAGTCAATGGGTCTATGCCCAGCGTTAGAAGGAGGAGAAGCATTTGCCTGATTTTAATTTAACGGCCATTATCGCCAATATACCCGCCTTGATGATTGGTTTTGCCTTTCATGAATATGCTCATGCCTGGGCAGCTGACCGTTTAGGTGACCCAACTCCCCGCAGCCAAGGACGCTTAACCTTAAATCCATTTGTGCATTTAGATCTTTTTGGAACGATCATGGCTCTTTTATTTCGTTTTGGCTGGGCTAAGCCAGTCATGACCAACCCTCAATATTTTAGAGGAGATAAAGAGAGGGGTTTAATGTTGGTTTCCTTGGCAGGACCTCTTACAAACTTGATCATAGCGTTTGTGGCCATGTTTTTTTGGTTTCTAACGATGATCTCGATTCAAGCCTCTGCCTGGAGTGACATTATTTCGCTAATGTTTCAATCCATAGTACTCATGAATCTAGGGTTAGGTATCTTTAACCTCCTACCAATTCCTCCCCTCGATGGTTTCGCAATTCTCGGAGGGTTATTACCTCGAAGCTTCGCGCCTCGGTTACAAGTGATAGAGCAGTATGGTATGATAATCTTGATTGTGCTTCTCTTTACAGATATTCTAGGTATGGTGCTTTTTCCAGTAAGGAAGGGCTTATTTGATGCTTTTGAGAAAATCATTACCTTAATACTAACCCCCTTTATTGGGTAGAGCGGTAGTACGGAACTTAGTATAGGTGGATTTTTGACTCTCTCTCCTAGTGATGGTTAGCCATTTGATAAATTAGTCAATAATTAAGTTAGCGAGATTTAGATTACAAAAGGAGTGTTAGTGTGAAAGGGAGAATTTTAAGTGGCATGAGGCCTACTGGGGCACTGCATATAGGGCACCTGAGTGTCATTCAGAACTGGGTAGCTTTACAAGCAGACTATGAATGCTATTTTTCCATTGTGGATTTGCATGCTTTGACAACAGGGTATGAGGATCGCTTAAACTTTCCAAGTCTTCGGCGGGAGATTGCCTTAGATTGGCTAAGTGTAGGGATTGATCCTCAGAAAAGTGCTGTCTTTATCCAATCGGCAGTCAAAGAGCATGCGGAGCTTCATCTGCTTTTTTCTATGTTTACGCCCATATCTTGGCTGGAACGTGTTCCTACCTACAAAGACCAAATCCAACAATTAAGTCTGCAGGGGAAAGATTTAGGGACGTATGGATTTTTGGGATACCCCCTCTTACAGGCAGCTGATATTTTGGTCTATAAGGCAAACGTAGTGCCAGTCGGAGAAGATCAACTTCCGCATATTGAGCTGTGCCGAGAAGTTGCTCGCCGTTTCAATCACTTATTCGGAATGGTCTTTCCTGAGCCACAAGGGTTGGTGGGTAAAGTGCCTCTTTTACCGGGCGTTGATGGGCGAAAAATGAGCAAAAGTTATCATAATGCGATTTCCCTTACAGCTTCTGCTGAGGAGATCAAGACTCGTGTTCAACAAATGGTCACTGATCCAGCTCGGCTCCGTAAAGATGACCCAGGGCATCCAGAAGTCTGTATTGTCCATAAGTTCCATCAAATCTACACACCGGAAGTTGCAGAAGTGGAAGAGAGTTGCCGCACAGGAAAAGTAGGCTGTGTCGCTTGTAAACGGCATCTGGCAGGGAATCTGGAGAAATTAATCAGTCCGTTTAGAGAGAGGCGTACATATTGGGAGGAACCAGGTAGGGTGGAGCAGGTTCTCGAAGAAGGGGCAGAGCGTGCCCGAGCTACTGCCTCGGAGACCATGAAAGAAGTCCGCTGTGTCATGGGACTATAAGTGAATGGACACTGACAAAACAGTGACCCAGGTCAAACTTCCTGCTTATCAAGGTCCTTTGGATTTACTATTGACACTGATACAACAAGAAAAAGTGGACATCTACGATATACCGATTGCGCGAATTGCCGATCAGTTTGTGGAAGCGATACGCCAGTTAGGGTCTATGGACATGGAAGTCACGACTGAATTTCTAGTGCTTGCGGCACAATTGCTTTATATTAAATCAAGGGAGCTCTTGCCAAAACCTCCGAAGACTGCCCAGACTGAGGTCGAAGAGGAAGATCTTCGCCAGGAATTGGTTGAGCGCTTAATAGCCTATCGGACGTTCAAGCAGGCGGCTCAACTATTTGAGAAGCTGGATACATCCTCCGGACGATCCTATTTTCGTGAGGTTAATGTCGAGGACTTACTCTCGGAAGTGCCACCTGAGGATCCACTCAAAGGGATTGTGTTCGATAATCTTTGGCAAGCGTTTTGTAGAGTGATCGAACGTGCGGAAAAAGGGGAAGAAATCCGACATGTAAAACCGGATGAGATCGCGATTGANNCGCATGGAAATGGTGGTCTCTTTTCTGGCCTTGCTAGAACTCTTAAAGTCAGGAAAAATTCGAGCTGAACAACCATCCCAGCTCAGTGATATTATGATGTTTCCAACGGCAAAAGCTTGGGAATTCACGGAAGAGGAGTAGATGGAATGCTGTTTCGAGAGCCGGAAACGGCGGCCTTAGAAGCCCTATTATTTGTTGCCAAGAATCCGCTCACCTCTGAACTCCTAGGGGAGATTCTTGAATTAGACCAAGCGAAGGTTGAAGAGCTCATATTTGAGCTTCGTGACCGTTATCTTCTGAACTCTTGTGGGTTAACGATCTTAGAAATTAATGGTGGATACAAATTGGGCACTAAGCCCGAATTGGCCCGTTATATCGAAGTTCTGTATAAACAACCTGTTCAAGTGCTCTCTAATGCAGCTTTAGAAGTCCTCTCGATAATAGCCTATAAGCAACCTGTGACGCGAGGAGAAGTCGACTTTATCAGAGGAGTTCAGTCTGATCGAGCCCTGACAACGTTGGTAGAAAAGGGATTAGTGAAGGAAATCGGCCGCAAAGACGGTCCGGGGCGCCCTATTCTCTATGGAACAACTGAACAGTTTCTTCTCCATTTTGGCTTGCGATCACTCAAGGATCTGCCAAACCTAGAAGTTGTGGCGCTTACTGAAGATGAGGTGGCAAGCGCTTTAGAGTAGGACTAGGGGGAATAATAGCTATGCCGTTTTTTGAATATGGACACCAGGAAATTGAGTACTTGAAACGCCGAGATAAAAAACTTGGTGCCGCTATTGATAAGATAGGCATTATTCAGCGTGAGATTACACCTGATCCATTTACGGCACTTGTTTCAAGCGTTGTCAGTCAGCAGATATCCAAAAAGGCCGCTGAAACTGTCTGGAACAGAATGTTTGCGCTGCTGGGAACCATTACACCGGAAAGTATTACCCAGGCGGACCTGTTTGCAATAAAAGGTTGTGGCATGTCTGAGAGAAAGGCTGGATATATCAAGGGCATTGCTCATGCTGCGATATCGGAGGTAAAGTTTAATCAACTTCATACTCTGACCGATGATGAAATCATAAAAAAGCTCGCTTCACTCCATGGTGTGGGTGTTTGGACTGCTGAAATGCTGCTTATCTTTTCACTCAGCCGTCCCGATGTGGTTAGCTACAAGGACTTAGCAATCTGTAGAGGAATGATGAATTTGTACGGTCTCAAAGAACTTCCGAAGGAGAAATTTGAGCGGTATAGAAAAAGGTATTCTCCCTATGGCTCGGTTGCCTCCTTGTATCTATGGGAGCTTTCGGTGATGTAAAGGAGAGAATAAATAGCGGAATATGATGGATAATTGGGGGGGTAGTTACGAAAGCGTATTTTAAACTATTATGCGTATTTATGACCATTATATGGATACTGGGTCTGAGTAATCCCGCCACTTCCGTAGAGAAAAATGGAAAGACACTGACCATTCTATTTACGAATGATCTGCACGATCATTTCCTTCCGTTTGACATTAATCAAAAAGGCGCCGTTTCTAAATTCGGAGGATATGCCCAACTGCAAAGCGCTATTAATCAAGAAAAGCTACGCAACCCCAATTCAATCTTACTTGATTCAGGGGATTTTTCCATGGGGACACTCTTTCAGTCGATTTATGCTAGTGATGCACCTGAACTCAGAATCATGGGTCAGATGGGGTATGATGTGGTAACCTTAGGAAACCACGAATTTGATTTTAGGGCTAAAGGTTTGGCAGAAAGTTTAAGTGCTGCCAAGAAAAGTGGGGATAAAATACCACAACTTGTGGCCTCTAATTTTATTTATCCAAGTGATAAAAAGGGCAATTTATCCGATTCTTTAAGTAATCTGCAGCAAGCAATGCTTGATTATGGGGTTAAAGATTATACTGTTTTAGACCGTAGCGGTTTGAAAATTGGTGTTTTTGGCTTATTGGGTAAGGATGCAGCTTCTAAAGCACCGATGGCGGAAGTCGAGTTTACTGATGCTGTTGAAAATGCCCAGCGTGTTGTCAAGATATTAAAGCAAACGGAAAAAGTAGATCTTATAATCTGCCTTTCCCATTTAGGCACATCGCCAGATCCTACCAAATCTGAGGATGAACTACTCGCCCAGAAAGTCCCTGAGCTTAATATTATCATCAGTAGTCATACTCATACAAAGCTCACGGAACCCATAGTCGTGGGGGAAACAATCATAGGCTCAGCTGGAAAGTACGGCGAAAACTTAGGAGTTATAGATCTTATCCAGAGTTCTGAGCACAATTGGAACTTGAACGATTATATGCTTAAACAAATAGATCATACCTATAAGCCTGATCCAGATATCTCCCAGAAAATTGATTATTTCAAGAGTATTGTGCAAGAAAAGTACCTTGATCATTTCGGAATGGAGTTTGACGAAGTTCTAGCAACTTCTGCCTTTGATTTTGTCCCAACCCCAGAAATAGGCAAGCAGCACGCCGAGGATACACTAGGCAACTTGATTAGCGACGCTTATATATATGCGGTAAAAAAAGCCGAGGGAGTAGATTACGAACCAGTTGCAGTGGCCATTGTACCCGCTGGTACGATTCGCTCTTCCTTCGTCAAAGGGAATATCTCGGTGGCAGATGCGTTCTCGGTTAGTTCTTTGGGTATTGGTCCAGATCTTATTTCGGGCTATCCGTTAATTTCTGTTTATCTTACAGGTAAAGAGTTGAAGACAGCCTGCGAAGTGGATGCATCTATTGCGCCGATTATGGAAGATGCTCAGCTCTATATGTCGGGCTTAAATTTCACATTTAACCCAAATCGATTAATTTTAAATAAAGTAACCGATACCATCTTGCAAAAACCTGATGGTCTTCTGCAAGAGATTGACGATCAGGAACTCTATCGTGTTGTGGTTGGTTTATACTCAGCCCAGATGTTATCAGTCGTGGGAGATAAATCACTGGGACTATTATCAATTGTACCGAAAACCAAGGATGGCACCCCAATTACTGACTATGAAGCACATATCATTACTGATAAAACCAGTGGGCGAAATAACGAACTTAAGGAATGGTTTGCGCTTGCCGAATATCTAAAATCATTTGATAAAGTGAACGGAATTGCTCAGGTTCCTGAATATTACCAAGAGACACAGCAAAGAAAGATTGTCGAGGATAATAAGAACCTCAGTTCCTTAATTAAGAATCCCAATCGGTTTGCCTTTGTTGCCGTTGCCGCGGGCATACTTATGATCGCAGGAATTGCCTTAGTCATGGTAAAGCTTTTAACTCGGGCCAAACGTCGAGAACAAAAGAAGGAGAAGGGGGCAGCTTTATAGCAACCCTTCTCCTTGCCCATACTCGTCAGAAAGACTAACTGCAGGTTAATACTTTCTTTTTACATTAGGCGTTAAATCAGTCTCTTCGTTCTATTGCCATACCAATCATGATCATTCCAGTAATAGCGAGTGCGTGAAAAATAAACCAGCCGGGTTCAAGAAAGCTAAATGTTCCAGGGTCGACCTTTCTTATTCTCATATTCATACTAAAGTCCACCTCCATAACGAAAATTTAGATCACGGCAGTATAGTTTCTGTTAGGCTAAGGGTTAAAATACTAAAATTTCAATGGGAATACCTTCCTAATTTAAGGTTTTGGCTATTTTAGCTTTGCAGAGTGCATAATTTTTCTTCAAACCGTACATCATACC
>DOPS01000078.1:0-25245 GCA_003512645.1 Desulfosporosinus sp. | reverse complement strand
GGTGGCGGGATTGGAAAACATATAGTTGAACAGTTACGCAAAAAAATGCCCGAGTTGGAGATCCTGGCCTTGGGCACCAATGCCCTGGCCACCGGCGCTATGGTGCGCGCTGGAGCTACCGAGGGAGCTTCGGGAGAATCAGCCATTTGTTTCAATGTCGAGCGAGTGGATATTATTGTTGGCTCACTGGCAATTATGATGGTTTATGGTTTATTAGGCGAGATCACTCCGACTATAGCTACTGCGATTTCTGCCAGTAAAGCGGATAAAGTGTTGCTGCCGATCCAGCGCGGAAATATTCTCCTTGTAGGGGTTCCGCGTTCACCTTTGCCCCACCAAATTGAGGCCTTGGTGATAGAAGTTGAAGAACGACTCCAGAAGTAGACGTCAAGGCATTCTAGGCAGGGGAGTCTTCCCCTGCCGTGCAGTGCTCCTTTTAGGTAGTTAAACGAGTTTCTTGACAAAGATAATATTGCTTGCTATTATTAAAACATACTAAATTGATAAGAAATGGGGTATTTACTTATGCGAGTAGTTAATGCAATTACGGATTTGATAGGGCAGACCCCTTTGATTCGTTTACAACGGATGGTTAAGCCAGGAATGGCGAGTGTTTATATCAAAGTTGAATTTTTTAATCCGGGCGGGAGTGTTAAAGACCGAATTGCTTGGGGGATGATTCAGGATGCTGAGCAAAGTGGAGCACTCCGTCCTGGGGGGACAATCATTGAACCGACAAGTGGAAACACGGGAATCGGACTGGCCATGATTGCTGCTGCTCGGGGTTATCGCCTAATTGTCGTAATGCCAGATTCCTTGAGTGTTGAACGAAGGATGCTCATGGCGGCCTATGGGGCCGAATTTGTGCTCACACCGGGAGCAAAGGGGATGAATGGGGCGATTGAAGAGGCGAAACGATTACTGGGCGAAAATCCAGATTTCTATATGCCTCAGCAATTTGAGAACCCTGCTAACCCTGAAGTCCATCGAAAAAGTACTGCTTTAGAACTTCTTGATCAGTTCCCGGGTCTGGATGCTTTTGTGGCAGGGATTGGTACTGGCGGTACAATTACCGGGGTAGGTGAGATTTTAAAGGCTCGCCTTCCTGAAGTTAAGATAATCGGAGTGGAACCTGCTTCATCTCCGGTTATTTCCGGTGGGAAACCCGGACCGCATAAGATTCAAGGAATTGGCGCAGGGTTTGTTCCGGCAATTTTCAACAAAACAATCCTGGATCAACTCATACAAGTGAGTAATGAGGATGCCTTAGAGACAGCGCGACGTATGGCACGAGAAGAGGGAGTTTTAGTGGGTATTTCTTCTGGAGCAGCAGTCAGCGCAGCTCTCCAAGTCGCTGCAACTTTGGGAGAAGGAAAAAACCTCGTCGTCTTAGCCCCGGATACTGGAGAACGTTATTTGAGCACTGAGCTTTTCAGCAACCGCTAAGCAATGCAAAAAGTCCCCTCGTCCGATTTGGAACGAGGGGACTTTCATTCTCATTTATTATATCTCTATTTACTTTATCCTGCGAATATGAGCAGTCTCCAATTGCAAGACATCAAGCTTTGCTTCCACGCGCTTAAGGGTATCCATGATATCGAGGGTTGCTTCTTTCTGAACTTGACGGTCATCATATAATCCGCGGATTTTCTCGATTACCTCATTCTCAACTCGGATTTCGAATTTACCGACTAATTCATGAAGCTCTTGTTTTAATTCAAGTTTCATCTCGGTCTGATTCTGTAAAATCTGAGCTAACATCTCCACGACTTTAGTATCGTCCATATCTTAACCCCCTATTCTTCCATGATAATACTTCTGAGACTCTTGTCAAGTCCTGTTTGCTAATATACCTTTACAAGAGAAATCAGCTTATGCTAAACTATTTAAGATTAGCTTAAGGAGGATTTGACATGTCTGGACATTCAAAGTGGGCAAACATTAAGCATAAAAAAGGTAAGGCGGATGCTCATAAGGGGAAAATGTTTACTAAACTTGGCCGGGAATTGGTAGTTGCCTCTCGAGCCAGTGGTGGAGACGTAAACAACTTTCGCTTAAAGATTGCCATTGAAAATGCTAAAGCAGCCAATGTGCCCAATGATAATATTCAACGGGCTATTCTTAAAGGGACTGGCGGCGCAGAAGGAACAGTCTATGAAGAACTGCGTTATGAAGGATATGGGCCAGGCGGGGTTGCCGTCATGGTTGATATACTTACGGATAATCGAAACCGTACGGCGGGAGAAGTTCGTTATATCTTCTCCAAAAATGGTGGCAACATGGGTGAGACTGGCTGCGTCGGTTGGATGTTCAAGGAGAAAGGCCAATTGAGAGTCCTGCGTGAGGGAATCAAAGTGAGTGACGATGATTTTATGATGTTGGCTTTAGAAGCCGGAGCAGAGGATATTGAAATCGATGAGGATGGCTTTGTGGTCTTAACGACTCCAGAGACTATGGAAGAAGTGCATCAAGCCCTTTTGGATCAACAGATTGCTGTTGCCGAATCTGTCCTCAGCCCAATTCCTGAAAATACCCTCGAAATCACGGATGTTGACCAGGCCCGCAAAATCATGCGTTTGATGGATAAACTTGAGGATCATGAAGATTCCCAAGGCGTGTATGCTAACTTTGAATTGGCCGATGCTTTGGCAGAAGAAGACTTGTAGAGAAAAATCTGAGCTCAGAGATAAGTCAGTCACAGAGATAAGTTTAAAGCAATAATTAAATGATTAAAGAAAGCCCTCCTGGCAAGACTAGTACAAACAAGATAATGTCAGGAGGGCTTATTTCTTATGTCTCGATGGAAAGTTATGAGTATCGTACTTATTCTCGGCTTGGGAATTGGAACCCTTGTACCTAATGTCACTGCTTGGTGGGGCGAGAAAAAATTCGCTGCATCTACCATAAATGATTTAGAGGTTGAACCCCTTTTGACTACAGAAGCTCCAGCCGAGGAAATCTATCATTTTGGATTGGAGCAAGGGGTCCTTTCCGTGATCGAAGGAAAGCCAGGCCTGGGTGGTAAGGTTATTGTCACCGGAATAAGTGTTGAGTCTTGGCCCCCAGAAATTTTGCAAATGGCTCCTAAGGTCGAGTTTTATTCCTTGGACGAGGTGCAATCGTTTATTGATTCCGCTGACGAACCTTTGTGGTTAGAGTAAGAGTCTTATAGAAGAAAGGGAATCGTCCGTCTTCTGTCGAATTAGTAGTCATGAAAGGAAGACGTGAGATGATTATTTTAGGGATTGACCCCGGAACAGCGATTATGGGTTATGGTTTAATTGAACAAAAAGGGAATCATTTAAGCGCTCTGGCTTATGGTTGCTGGCGGACACCAGCTCACACACCCTTAGCAGAGCGATTGTTAATGCTATATGAACAGATTAATCCGTTTCTCAGGGAACACACACCCCATCACATTGCGGTCGAAGAGCTGTTTTTTAATCGTAATACCACGACTGCTCTAGCAGTGGGACACGCTCGGGGTGTTGTCTTATTGGCGGGTGCCCAGCAGGATATTCCGCTCTATGAATACACCCCCTTACAGGTTAAGCAAGCCGTGGTCGGATATGGCAGAGCTGAGAAAAACCAGGTGCAACAGATGGTCAAAGGGTTGTTAAAACTGGACGCAATTCCTAAACCAGATGATACAGCTGATGCCTTAGCCATTGCGATTTGTCATGCTCATAGTTACGCTTTAGACAGGAGAATGGAGGAGTTCCGATGATTGGAATGTTGCGGGGCAAGGTATGGGAGATCCAGTCCGAGCGTTTGGTGATCGATGTTAACGGGACTGGGTACCTGCTTACTGTGCCTTACGGTCTCTTGGCGAAGGCCTATCCTGAGCAGGAACTTGTCGTCTACACCCATGTAGTGGTGCGAGAAGATGATCTATCTCTTTATGGGTTCTCATCCTTTGAAGAAAAGCAACTCTTTCTGGAAATGTTGAGTGTTTCAGGGATTGGTCCGAAAGCAGCAATCTCTCTGCTCTCAACCTTTGGAGCGGTACAGATCCAAAGTGCTATTGTAAGTGAAAACCTTAATTTATTAACTAAAGTTCCTGGAATCGGCAAAAAGACAGCTCAACGACTTATTTTGGAGCTCAAGGAAAAATTCAAAGGGCATAGTTCGTTTCCAACTGGAGGGGACTCGTTCTCAGAGCCATCTTCTTCCCACACTCTCTCTGAGGCACTACAAACCTTGCTGGCGTTAGGGTTCGGTTTAGACGAAGCAAGGCTGGTTCTCGGTCAAGTCCTGAAAGATAGTGGAGAATTAACGACAGAAGTGCAGGTAAAAAAGGCTCTGCGTTTACTCGCACCTAGTTAGAAAGCATAGGTTTTAGGTAGGGCAGTACAAACACCTAGTTATTAGATGCAAGAGCGTCTAAAAAGGGAAGGTAAATAAAAGTAATGAATATTAGAGAGGAGCTACAAGGATGAACTTAAAAATCTTTAAGGGGTATGAGCGATTTGAGGATCATTTCCCGACAGAGGCTGTAAAATATGCTTTATCGAATAAAGAAGAAGCGATTACAGAGTTGCTAGAAATATTGGAATATACTCTGAGTGATATAGAAATTTTATCAAATGACGAAAGCTACTTGGTTCATTTTCCTGCGATTTATATCCTCGCATACTTTCGAGAGGGAAAAGCATATGAAAGTCTTATCAAGATTGCATCTCTGCCGGATGAACAGATATTTGACTTGCTAGGCGATTCTGTTACCGAGGATTTCAAAAACATTCTTGCCTCAGTCTGTAATGGAAATATAGAACCCATCAAAGGAATTATAGAGAATTCTTCATTGGATGAATACGTAAGATCAGAGGCGTTGGAATCTCTTTTGATCCTATTGAATCACGGAATGGTTCCGAGAGAGCAACTCGTTTTCTATTTCAAAGAGCTTTTCAATGGAAAGCTTGAAGTGGACTATAGCGATGTGTGGGACACACTTCTAAGGTGCTGCTCTTTGATACACCCTGCAGGACTAACGGACGATATAGAAAAAGCAGTAGCTGATGGGAAGGTTATGGAATTTCTTGCTGATTTGGACTTTATCAATCTTCAACTTAAAAGGTCTATCAAAGAGGTTCTGGATGAACTAAAGAAAGATGAAGATTATTCTTTCATAACCAAAGAAGATGTCTTTGAGTTGGAAGGATGGGTTGGGGGCTTTTCTTGTGAGGAGGACTATGATGATGAATATCCGTTTGATGAGGATGATGAATATGAGATGGAAGGTGAGCAGTTTATGAGGAGTATCTTTAACGAGTCCGAGGGCAATGAAATTTCAATAAATGTCCCTTTCAAGCGGGAAAGCTTTGTTGGAAGAAATGATCCCTGTCCTTGTGGAAGCGGGAAAAAATATAAAAAGTGTTGTCTATTGTAATTTGAGCATAATAATGCGATAATAGTGTACAAAGGGAGGTGCTGATATGCCGCAAATTCGACCTATAACTGATTTAAGGAATACGAATGAGATTTCTGATATTTGCCATGCCAAGATGGAACCAGTCTTTATAACTAAAAATGGATATGGTGATTTGGTTGTTATGAGTATTGAAACATACGAACAGATGCTTGAAGTGAATGAGACTGATGCTTCTATTTCAGAAGCAGAATATGAAAGCGGAGTAGACCTGTTAGATGCAAGAGAAGCCCTTGCATCTTTAAGGAGGAAACACTTTGGATAAATTTACAATTAAATTGCTTCCTAGAGCATACAGGGATATCGATCAAATTTATGGGCATATTTTGGAAGTATTTATGGTAACTGAAACAGCTGAAAACCTAGTGAAATCCGTTGAAGACGCAATTTTGGGATTGGAAGAATTTCCGCATCGAGGATCGGAAAGAAAAGTTGGAGTCTATGCTAATAGAGGATACCGTCAGTTGTTTATTAAGAATTTTACCATCGTATACAGGATTGATGAAAAGATGAAATGCGTAATTATCGTTACAGTAAAATATTCTCCTAGTTGCTTCTGATGTTTATTTTATAATGGGTCTAACATGTTCACACCAGCTACCATTTATTGCAAGAATAAACAGGGCATCAACAGATAGACATACTGGAGGTGAATGACTATTTAAAATTGAAATTTGATAAATTTTAAAAAACTCGCTTATGAAGCGAGTTTTTTGTATCCAATATCCAAGCCGCAGTTACTATAGATTTGAAAGATATTGAGCAAATTAAATGCTATCCAGAATTATCACGTGAATCTTATTGCAGGAGATTCACTACTTAAGGAGAATTAGATTTAGGTTGGAGTTGGCGGTTAAATTTTAATGGGTTCGTAAGGAGGACAAGAGATGGAAGAGCGTCTGGTTGCTCCCCAAAAGCAACTGACAGATCATGAAGGGGAAGGACTTCGTCCTCAACGCTTGAGTGACTATATTGGGCAGAGAAAAGTAAAAGACAATTTAAGTATATTTATTCAAGCCGCTTCTACTCGAGGAGAGGCGTTGGATCACGTCTTATTATATGGACCGCCGGGATTAGGAAAAACCACCCTCTCGAACATTATTGCGGCTGAAATGGGTGTTAGCATTCGTACCACTTCAGGCCCAGCAATCGAACGGCCAGGAGATTTAGCCGCAATTCTTACGGCCTTAGAGCCAAGGGATGTGCTTTTTATCGATGAAATACACCGCTTGAGCAGTACGACAGAGGAGATTCTGTATTCTGCCATGGAAGATGGGTGTCTAGACATTGTGATTGGAAAAGGGCCAAGCGCGCGTTCAATCCGTCTGTCCCTGCCACCGTTTACGCTGGTGGGTGCTACCACCCGTGCAGGACAATTAACGTCGCCATTGCGTGATCGCTTTGGGGTTATAAGCCGTCTAGAATTCTATGAGGTGGAGGATTTAAAAGAAATTATCTTGCGTACAGCAAGTATCTTAAAATTGGGCATAACTGACGAGGGTGCGGATGAGATTGCCCGTCGTTCACGCGGAACACCCAGGGTTGGGAATCGTTTGCTGAAGCGAGTGCGGGATTTCGCCTTAGTTTGGGAAGACGGCGTTGTCAATCAAACGATAGCCAGAGAGGCTTTAAATAGGTTAGAAGTCGATCCGGTAGGACTGGATAATATTGACCAAAAGACCCTCAAAACCATTATCCAAACCTTCGCAGGTGGACCAGTGGGCCTGGAAACGCTAGCGGCAACGATTGGTGAAGAGTCAGAAACCTTAGAGGATGTTGTCGAACCGTTTTTGCTGCAGATGGGATTCCTGCAACGTACTCCCCGAGGGCGGATGGCAACAGCAAGAGCTTATCAGCATTTTGGCTATTCTCTTCCCCAAAATAGAATGGATAGTGGGCTTTTCCCAGAGTAAGGGAACGAGGGATGATTGGTTTGCCCCATTCAAAAAAAGTCAAGAGCATATATGCCGAGAAAAAAGGGTAATCTGAGCATAAAGAAACTTGCTTCCACCAATAAGCTAACTTTCTGATGAGGTAAGAAAGGGTGTGAAGAGCATGCTCCGGATTGTGTATCGGTTACCCTTTTTGTGGATGGCTTTGTTATTACTCGTACTGATCCAGGCTACAACCTGTCAAGCAGCAATGGTCTCAGTCGAGTTGGTATGGAAATTAGGCCAGGCGGGATGGGTACAAATAGAGGTTGAAAAGGGAGATTATCAACTTGTCTTAAATGACACAGCGGTTAAGTTTTCGACTGGCTCTTCCCTTCAGGTAGGCTGGGGGGGATGGACCCCTGTAGTGAGGATTAACCATGGGGATTTTCAAGTTTTTAATGGATTAGAATTGAAGGTTTACGAGCTTAAGCCAGGTTCTCTGCGGGTGAAAACTCCTGAGGATAAAGAGGTAGTTTATCGCGGGGGACTCCAGCTCAATTGGCAAGAGGGTCATTGGCGGATAATAAATCTAGTCGATAGCGAAGACTACCTCAAAGGGGTCGTACCCATTGAAATGAGTAACGAATGGGCTAGGAGTGGGACAGAGGCTCTTAAAGCTCAAGCGGTTGCGGCTCGGACCTATCTCATGAAACATTCGGAGAGTGGCAAAAAAATGATTACCGACTCTCCTGATATTGATCAGGCCTATGCGGGTAGGAATGTGGAAGGGGAAGCTTCTGCAGCAGTTGAAGCTACACGGGGCGAAATCTTAGTCGATGCTCAAACCAGACAACCGATTGATGCCTTGTATTCTTCGCATAGCGGGGGATATACTGAGGACGCCAATAATGTCTGGGGAAATCCAGATATCCACAATGTATCCCAACCTGATCCTTATTCCCAAGGCGTCGGGGGTCCTGTCGATCATTGGCGGTTTATTGTTTCTGCTCCTCTTCTCGGGTCAACCTTTGGCTTAGGACCGGTACGAAACATTGAACTTGACAAGTTCCCCTCTGGTAGGGTAAAAAGTGTAAGTATGGAAGATGGATTTGGAAATATCGAGACAGTTAAAGGTCGGACGTTCGTCAAAGCGTTTTATCCTTTTGGGCAGCCCATTCGAGCGGAAGCTTTTCTGGGGAATTTCTTTGAGGCTCAAATTATCTCCCCAAAATGGGATTCCTACGGGGAAACAGGATTAGCAGTGTTTCTTAGTTCTTTGGGAGATCGGGGAATAACCCAGGGCTATCAAGCAGAGCAAGGACCGTTACTATCTAAAATTCTCAGTACCTCGTTAGGAACGAGTCTTGATTCTCAGCCCTTTGGAGTGTTTATTTTTAAGGGTCGTGGTTGGGGACATGGGGTGGGGATGTCACAATGGGGTGCTTACCATATGGCGCAATTAGGGTATAATTATCAAGATATTTTAGATTTTTATTATTCCAACGCTTTGATTTCTAAAGGATCATGAATTTGACAAAAAAGTATGTTGATTAGAAAAAGGAGAATCTGTCGTTGAATGTTTCGGAGTTTGATTTTAATTTACCGGAATCGTTAATCGCTCAACATCCAGTGGAACCAAGAGATACTTCCCGCCTAATGGTGGTCAATCGTGACCATGAAACGATTGACCATCATAGGTTTAGAGATCTAGTGCCTCTTTTAAAATCAGGTGACGTGCTTGTAGTTAATAACACACGCGTCATTCCTGCGCGTTTGATCGGAGTGAAAGAGGGGACTGAAGTAAAGATAGAAGTTCTCCTCTTAAAAAGACTGGAATTAGATGTCTGGGAAGCTTTGATTAAGCCTGGGAAACGTCTTAAATTAGGTCAGAAGGTCCATTTTGGGCAGGGTATCTTGGAGGGAGTACTGGAGGGTATCTTAGAAAACGGAAATCGGAAAATTGTATTTAACTATGCAGGGGTTTTCGAAACAATCCTGGACCTGCTTGGCAAGATGCCCCTCCCCCCCTATATTACTGCTCAACTAGAAGACCAAGAACGCTATCAAACAGTATATGCTAAGGAACGAGGGTCAGTCGCTGCGCCAACGGCTGGGTTGCATTTTACGCCTGAACTTTTGAACCAACTCCGGAAAAAGGGTGTGGAAATCGTAGAGATCCTTCTCCATGTTGGTTTAGGGACGTTTCGTCCAGTAAAAATGGACGATATCCGTGACCATGAAATGCATTCGGAGTATTACCGAGTTGATTTAGAGGCGGCCGAGAGAATTAACTGCGCCAAGCGAGAAGGACGACGGGTCATTGCAGTAGGGACAACAGCAGCGCGGACGTTAGAATCCGTGGGCAAGGACGGAAAGGTCATAGCAGGAGTAGGGTGGACGGATATTTTTATCTATCCAGGCTATTCGTTTCAAATAGTGGATGCGCTTTTGACAAATTTCCACTTTCCAAAATCAACCTTGGTGATGTTGGTGAGTGCTTTGGCGGGGCGCGAACTTATCCTAAAAGCGTACGAGATTGCAGTGCAGGAGAACTATCGGTTTTATAGTTTTGGGGATGCTATGCTAATTCTATGAGACGTGTGATGTGCTAATACTGTACGCTATCTAAGCGCCATGCTATGCGTGATGCGCAAATAGCTCAAATCCTGTCTTTGGGCATAGTTCAGCGTCGGAAAGCTAGTTTATCTTTTATAATTAAAGGAAGTGAAGGGTTTGGCTGCGGTTCATTTGGAAATACTTAAGGAAGATTCTCGAACGAGAGCGCGCTTGGGAAAATTACATACTCCACATGGCGTGATTGAGACCCCGGTTTTCATGCCGGTTGGGACTCAAGGAACGGTAAAAACTATTACCCCAGAGGAGATCAAAGAGATCGGAGCTGGGATGATCTTAAGTAACACTTATCATCTCTTCTTGCGTCCAGGCCATGACTTGATTCGCGATGCGGGTGGACTTCACCGTTTCATGAACTGGGATGGAGCCATTTTGACGGACAGTGGTGGGTTTCAAGTATTTAGTCTTGGTGATTTGCGCACGATTAAGGAAGAAGGCGTAGAATTCAGATCACATATCGACGGTTCACGCCAATTCTTAAGCCCAGAAATAGCGACTCAAGTGCAGATGGCCCTTGGATCCGATGTGGTGATGGCCTTCGACGAATGCGCCCCTTATCCTTGCACACATGAGTACGCTAAAGATTCTCTTGAGCGCACGACGCGTTGGCTTAAGCGCTGCAAAGAGACCTTGACTACGACGGATACTCAAGCTTTGTTTGGGATTGTTCAGGGCGGCATGTATGAAGATCTTCGCCGGCAGAGTGCTGCTGAGATCACAGAACTGGATTTGCCGGGTTATGCCATCGGTGGGTTAAGTGTCGGGGAACCGAAAGAAATGATGTATGATGTTTTAGAGTATACAGTCCCCTTACTGCCTAGGGAAAAACCTCGCTATCTAATGGGGGTTGGTTCGACCGATGCCCTTATTGAAGGGGTTATCCGCGGGGTAGATATGTTTGATTGTGTTCTCCCCACCCGGATTGCTCGAAATGGGACAGCAATGACTCGTTTCGGTAAGGTGACGATTCGCAACGCTAGTTCCGCCCATGATTTTGGTCCGATTGATCCAACTTGTGATTGTTACACCTGTCGCAATTACTCGCGGGCCTATGTACGGCATTTAATTAAAGCTGAAGAAGTTTTAGGTCTGCGCTTAATGACGATTCATAACTTGCGTTATTTACAGAACTTAATGCGTGAAATCCGAGAGGCGATTAAGGAAGATCGTTTAACTGAATATCGTCAAACCTGTTTTACAGATTACGGGTACATTTGACAGAGGTAAGATGTCAGAGGTCAGATGCCGGGGGTCAGAGAACGAATTTCTTGAGTAGCAAAGCAATTAGTCTAACGCCCTTATATAGTTCAACCAAACTTCAGGTGCCGTAATTCTACGGAGAGTTTATTTTTTACAAAAAACCAGAAGGATTTTCACTCTGATATGGTGAATAGTTCAGGATATGAATAAAGGAGGAATTATTAATGAATCAATCGACATTAACCTTAGTCCTATATTTCGCCGTCTTTTTTGGGATTATGTATTTTCTCATGATTCGCCCCCAACAAAAACAAGCAAAAAAACGGCAGGCCATGATGAGCAGTCTTCGCGCGCGAGACCAGGTAATCACAACCGGAGGAATCTACGGAAAAATCTCCAAAGTGAAGGATGATTCCGTTATTTTGCAGATCGCGGATAAGGTTGAAGTTGAAATAGCCAAAAGTGGGATTGTGAGCATCGAAAATCGTGAGATCGACTTGGAAAAGGATAAATAAATGCCTGACCGATGACGGTATAGTGGTTAATCTCTACAGAGATCTTAAAGAGAGATATGTGACGAAAAAGAATTCTAATCTAAAAGCAAGTGGCGTAGACCACTTGCTTTTGAACTATTTTTACATAGAGTGAAAACGAGGTGAACACCGTGCCCTTGTCTAAAGATCCGAAAAATGATGATCATACTTATGAAGAGCATGTACGAGCTGACTTGAACCGTTGGATTAGGAAATTGTTACAAAAGCCTGGATTTTTAGAACGCACCTCGAAAGTAATTCAAACGAAGGTTAATGATAAAATTCCGGAAAAAGTTCACACTGTCATTACCGCAACGGTTAAAGGGTTGGTTAAATCCGTCGTCTTTGGACTGGAGTATATCCCTAATAGCCCTACCTTTTATGGGATGCAGCTGCAAGAGCGCGACCAAAGAGCGCAAAGACTTCTTGTAAAATATCGGAAGATTGCTGCAGCCGAAGGAGCTGGAACAGGTGCAGGTGGCTTTACCCTTGCGGTTGCTGATTTCCCAGCCTTGATTGTCATAAAAATGAAATTTCTCTTTGAGTTGGCCCATATTTATGGGTTTTCAACCAAGGATTATCGGGAACGGTTATTTTTACTCTATGTTTTTCAATTGGCGTTCTCTAGTCAAGAGAAACGTCCGGAATTATTCCAGGTTATCCTCAATTGGGAGAAGACTTTGAGTGAATTGCCTGCAGAGGCAGGGGATCCACAGCAAATTGATTGGGAACAGTTTCAGCGGGAGTACAGGGATGCTATTGATTTTCGAAAAACACTTCAGTTGATACCGGGTTTAGGTGCTGTGGTAGGTGCTTGGGCAAACTATGGGCTGTTAGATGATTTGGGAACCATCGGAATGAATTGTTATCGATTACGAATTGTTGGAGGGATATAGGTTGTCAAAGGTTACTCTGCAAGAGATAAAAGCGGACCCTTATGTTCATGCCTTGATTGAAGCAGGAAACCGTCACCTGGAAGCCATTGGTTTTACTGAACATGGGTTAAGGCATGCGGGATTGGTCTCCCATATTGCCTCGAATATTTTAGTAAAAATGGAGCATCCCGAAAGGGAGTGCGAACTGGCAGCCATTGCAGGTTACTTACATGACATAGGGAATGCTGTGAATCGTGTGGCACATGCTCATTCGGGGGCAATACTGGCGGCAGGGATTTTAGAACGACATGATATGACACCGGAAGAAATTGCGATTATCATTGGGGCTATTGGAAATCATGATGAGCAGGATGGGAATCCGGTCAATGTTATTTCTGCCGCCTTGATTCTAGCCGATAAATCGGATGTTCATCGCTCAAGGGTTCGTAACCATGACCTGGTAAAATTCGATATTCATGACCGGGTTAATTATGCGGTTAAACGCTCTTTTCTGCGAGTCTATCCTCAAGAGCGTATCGCGTTAGAACTTACGATTGATACTGAAATTTGCCCTGTTATGGAGTACTTTGAGATCTTTCTGGCGCGGATGCTTTTGTCCCGTAAGGCAGCTGAATTTCTGCTTACTACATTCGAATTAAAGATTAACGAGGTTAAGTTACTCTAATGCCATTGTTTTCCTATGATTGACAGAGCAATCCAGTAAGTTTTATAATGGTGGATGGTATGGGCAAGTCCCATCATATTAAAAGGGAGGAAAGTAGATGAGACGGGGAAACATCATCAAGCTGGTAGTATTGGTGCTATTAGTGGCAGCAGCTGTTGCACTATCGATTAAACCCCTAGTGGATCCCGTAAAGGGCGTCCTGTTGGGACTTGACCTGCGCGGTGGAGTGCACTTGGTGCTACAAGCCGAGCCAAATAAAGACGGTACTCCAATTACTAAAGATGATATAGACAAAGCGAAAGCGATTATCGAGAAACGGGTTAACGATCTCGGGGTATCCGAGCCCATAGTCCAAACGGATTATGATAAAATGCGAATTGTAGTAGATTTGGCCGGGGTTACCGACCCAGACAAAGCAGTTGATATCTTGAAAACGACGGCTAAGTTAACCTTTAGGGATCCTCAAGGAAATGTCGTCTTAGAAGGGGATGACCTCAAGGATGCTAAGGGGGGGCAAGGTCAAGTCAGTGGATATGTTGTCAATTTATCCTTCTCATCTGAAGGGGCTAAAAAGTTTGGGGATCTAACCACCCAGTTAATCGGCCAAAGACTTGGTGTGTATTTGGATGATGATCTTTTAACAAATCCAACGGTTAATACACCAATTCTAAATGGTCAAGCTGAGATCACTGGGTATGATACTTTAGAGTCTGCAGCAAACGACGCTGTGCTCATGCGTTCTGGTTCACTGCCTGTAAGCATGTCGATTGCCGAAAAACGTCAGGTAGGAGCATCTTTAGGAGTAGACTCCTTAAACAAAAGTATTCAAGCAGGACTTTACGGTTTAATCTTTATCTTCCTCTTTATGTTAGTTTTCTATCGAATACCAGGGGCTGTCGCCAATTTCTCATTGTTCGTATACGCCCTTATTGTGCTTTGGGTTTTTTGGGGTTTTCGAGTTGTATTGACCCTTCCAGGCATCGCCGGGTTTATTCTCTCAGTGGGGATGGCTGTAGATTTCAATATCATAATTTATGAACGGATAAAAGAAGAAATTCGGGCTGGTAAATCCCTAAGAGCAGGCGTGGAATCTGGTTTTAGCCGCGCATTTATCACAGTTATTGATGCTCATGTAACAACACTGATAGCTGCGCTAACTCTTTACTACTTTGGAACTGGTGCCATCAAAGGGTTTGCTTTAACCTTAGGTGTTGGGATTGTTGTCACGCTGTTTACTGGTATTACCTTTACTCGAACAGTACTACGATGGATTGTGGGTACTAGCCCAAAAATGAACACAACATGGTTTGGCGTTAGGAGGGATGGATAATGAAAACTGGACATCCAGCGACATACGATGAAGTGAAGCAGGTCCACCCACTTTACTTTAATATTGTGCAGAGACGGTTATGGTGGTTTGCCCTCTCGTTAGTTGTCCTTATTCCAGGAATTATTTCCCTTTTCATGCAGGGGCTTAATTTAGGAATTGACTACAAGGGCGGATCAATGCTTGATATGACCTTCAACAAACCAGTGACCCAGGCAGCAATTACTGATACGATGAAATCAGTGGGACTTGAAGGACCTGTGCAATTGTCTAATGGGGATACTTCGGCGTTAATACGAACAGAAGCTCTCGAAGAAGAAAAACGCAATGAATTACTAGTCGCCTTGCAAACTAACGTGGGAGAATATGACAAAACTTCTCTTAAAGATGATAAAGTGGGCCCGGCGATGGGGCAAGAGCTGACCAGAAATGCTTTATGGGCATTACTCATTGCCATGGGTTTAATGATCGCCTATATTACAATTAGGTTCCAGTTCGTTTTCGCAATCTCTGGGATTATCGCCTTATTACACGATGTTTTAGTGGTGGTAGGAATTTTTTCGTTGTTCCAATTAGAAATTGATTCCTCCTTTGTAGCGGCGATCTTAACCGTTTTCGGATACTCGATTAATGATACCGTGATTATCTTTGACCGGATTCGTGAGAATGAAGCGAAGATGAAAAAGGGAGACACTTTCGAAGATATGGTGGATAAATCTATTTGGCAGACTATGCGCCGTTCCATCAACACGTCTCTTACGGTACTGATCGCCTTGCTCTCGATATTTATCTTGGGCGGCGTATCCACAAAGTTGTTCTCCTTAGCTATGTTGATCGGGGTATTTACAGGAGCCTACTCCTCGATCTTTATCGCCAGCCAAATCCTCTTGGAAATCAAGAAGCGTATGAAGAAGCCACGTAAGGGTGGTAAAGTAGTCCGCGCTTAAGTTCAACTGAACGATAGGTTATTAATGGGATCTCGAGATTTATTCTTGAGGTCTCTTTTTTTATCAGGATAATAAGCTTCGGTACAGGGGAGTATTCGGTTACAATAGAATAATCGGGTACATGAAATATATTGATGACTAAAAATGACTGATGAACGCCGAATTATATGCTAAAATGAGATAGAAAATACTGAACTACACTACTAAACTACGGGCGTATTCTAATTATCACTTGAAATGTTCGACATATCATCAAAGGAGTTTATGATGCTGAAGAAAATTATCAGAGTGCTCATCTACAGTATGATTGTACTTGGAATCAGTGGTTGTGGTGGGGTAACGATGATGCCGTCACAAGATCCGTCGAATCGGATAGCGTCCACTCCTACTTATCAAGCCCCATTGGAAGTCACAAATCCCAGCGATGTATTGCCTGATTCGCCATCTAAAATATCGAGAGCACCAAGCGTACAAGAAGCTCAAGCGGTACCTGTCCTTTACTACCATTCAGTTATGCTGGAGGTCGGAAACGAAGTAAGAATGCCTCCCGACCAGTTTGAAGCTCAAATGGCTTATTTGCGTGACAATGGGTATCAAAGTATAACCTTAGGTCAGTTGTACCAAGCCTATAATAAGGGTGGTAGTTTACCTCCCAAACCCTTTGTAATCACGTTTGATGATGGCTATGTCGATAATTATACGACTGCTTTCCCTATCATGAAAAAGTATGGGTTCACGGCTACGGTCTTCATGGTCTCTAGTTATATTGATGGAGAAGGTTTTTTGTCATGGCCGCAGCTCAAAGAGCTTGCCGCTAATGGCTGGGAGATCGAAGGTCATACGACTACTCATCCCTATTTAACAAAAGTTGACGGTGCATCTTTGTTGCAGGAACTCAAAAGCTCTAAGGATCTATTAGAAAAAGGGTTAGGAAAGACGGTGAATTTCCTTGCTTATCCATATGGAGACTTTAATTCTGTTGTTTTAAAAGCGGTGCAGGATACTGGGTATCTGATGGCTTTTACTACACAACGAGGCTGGGCAAGCTTCACAGTCGATGAATTTCAGGTTAAACGTGTTTATTGCTATGCTAATATGGGGCAGAACGAATTTGCTCGGCGTCTACAGAACTCAGACTATTAATAGTTATACAAATCCCGCACTCCGAATACTCGAAGTGCGGGATTTGTTATGCGATCGCCACTCGTTCAAAGATGTCACTCCTTGTTGAAGGGATATCTCATGGTTTCATAAAAAGGAAAAGAAAATATATTTAAGGAAATTATTAACAATTGAGTATTTATTTTCATATTGTACTGTGAGAGCACGATAATTCAAGAGATGGAAAAGGAGTTGTTCGATATGGCATATGGGGCAGGCGTTGTTGATGGTGTTGAAGCTGTAGGATGTGTATGTCCGCCAAACTATTTACCTGGTATTGCAGCTGTCGTAGTTATAATTCTCTTATTGATTGCTATGGGTATTGTATTCTAAATTCAATTAATTCTAATAACTAAAAAAATAAAGGAGGGTATACCATGTACGGATTTGGAGCAGGTTATGCAGGATATGCAGCAGGTCGCACAGGATATGGAGTTGGTTGTTGCCCACCTCCATGCACACCTGTAGTTGCACCTGTTGGAGTTGGATGTGGTGTTGGTGTTGGGATCATTGCTATCGCAATTCTAATATTAATCGCTTTAGGCGTAATTTTCTAAACTAAAAGATTATTTATACGAAGGGGGTCGAAACTATGTTTGCAGGTGGAACCGGAATTGGCGCTGGAATCGCTGCTGTTGTCGTAATTATTCTTTTGCTGATTGCAATGGGAATCGTATTCTAAGAAACTAATGAAAGTTGTGATACTTGGAGGTGAGTTTATGTACGGGTATGGAGCTGGCGTTGGTGGATGTGTAGGAGCTGGGATTATTGCAATTGCGATTTTGATTCTTATTGCCTTGGGTGTTATCTTTTAAACCATCTCAAAGCGAATTTGCTGAGGACCCCTTATTTAGGGGTCCTCTTTAAATTAGGAATAATGATACTTATTGAAATACAAAGGACCGCTGACATGTAGAACATGTGCGATCCTTTTGATTTAGAATCTATGCTTAGAATTTAGAGATTCATAAGATTTAAAAATCAACATAAAGAAATTAGTCCTTTAGTTAGGCAACGCTTACCACCACCAACGACGAAAGCCCCACCATGGACCAAATCCAAAACCGCCCCACCAAGGGAAACCAAAGCCCCAGCGACCCCACCACATAGAGAAAACCTCCTTTTTGTTCTAATTCGCCTTATAGAAGTTATCCGTAATACAGAATATGAAAATAAAGGAAAAAGGTTCCAAATTTAATCGTAATACAATTACGGCGATAGTGGCATAGATTGATTAGATTGGATTTTATTGGGATATACTACAACGAGCAAAGAGGGGGGGGAGGTCATTGGAATTTCTTCAATTGGTAGTATTAGAGGGGGTGCTCCTTATTTCTGCAGGATTGATTTTTTTTGGAGGAATTTGGGGGACTTCTTTAGCGATGCTTGTTCTAAGTGGGCTTAATTATCTTGTTCATGATGCGGTACAATTTTGGCAATGGGAAATACCATTTCTAATAGGTGGAACGATAGGCATAATACTCCAACTTATTATTGGGAAAATATGCAATCATAATAACCAAGTAAGCGGGTTGGTCGGAGGTTTGATCAGCTTAGTTCTCTTTGGTGCTTTTCTCACCCCGATTGCGGCTTTAATTGCATGGTTCATGGTGGTTGGTACAGGAATTATTCCGAAAAATAGAAAGAGGCAGGTCATAAAAATATATTCTCCCACAATTATGCGCTTGCTTATAGGGCTGGCATTAATTTTCTATGGTAACTTCTTAACAATCTGATCCACAATAAACCTTGCTTTAAGGTATAAATTTTGATATCTTATACATAAACTATCTTTGTCAGGCAATAGCTGGGCTTCAATGTGTTGAGGCAGCGGAGGAATCCGCGGGACTTCCTTGATATAAGGGGTCCTATTTTTATGTGCTGTCATGATTTTAATACCTAGGCAGAGTTTTGAAGGTGAGGAGAGTAGGTCGTGAATGAGAAGACGCAGGTGGCATTATTATCTGTCGTTTCTAATACTTTCTTAACATTTAGTAAAGTCGTAATTGGGTTAGCAAGCGGTTCGATGAGTATCCTGTCAGAGGGAATTCATTCTGGTATTGATCTAGTGGCGGCTTTTATTGCCCTTTTTGCGGTGAGGCAGTCGGGAAAACCAGCAGATTCCTGTCATGCCTATGGACACGGGAAAATCGAAAATGTTTCTGGTACGATTGAGGCTGCTTTGATATTTGTTGCTGCCCTTATGATCATCTTTGAAGCGTTTAAGAAGATTATGGAGATCATTTATGGTCAAGGTGGGCATGTCTCAGATTTGGGCTTGAGCCTAGGTCTGCTCGTCATGGGTGTTTCGGCAATCACTAATTTGATCGTATCAACACGACTTATGAAAGTAGCCAAACGTACTGATTCAGTAGCCCTCGAAGCTGATGCCTTGCATTTGCGGACCGATGTGTTTACCTCAGTGGGGGTTTTTATAGGGCTATTACTAATAAAAATTACAGGCTGGACCATTCTTGACCCGATCATAGCGCTTGGTGTTGCGTTAATGATTATTAAGGCATCCATCGATTTGACGAAGAAAGCCTTTGCACCCCTGGTGGACGTTAGTTTACCAGATGAAGAACGTGAAATAATTGCCGAAGTTCTCTTGCTACATGCGGATGAATTTGTGGAGTTTCATAAGCTGCGCACTAGGAAGGCCGGAGCGGAAAGACATATCGATTTACATTTGGTCGTTCCGAAGTACACTCCAGTCGTTGATGTGCATGAACTTTGTGACAGGATTGAGCTAGAAATCAATGTGAGATTACATTTAGCGTTTGTCCTGATTCACGCAGAACCTTGCAGTACCAGGGATGTGGAATGCCCTGTTGAAGACGGGCTTGCGTCCGTCTGTCAACGTTGTCGACTTGACCCAGAGACCGGAAGTCAGAAGCCAGAGGTCAGAAACCAGGGGTTAATTAAAGGGTAGAAGTCAGAGGTTGAAGATTAATAAGTCGAGGTCCGAAGTTCGAACATCGAGCCTCGAACCTCGCGCCTCGAGTTGGGGGAGTATAAATGAAACGAATATGGTCCATGCAACAATCTTCCGGACGAATGTCAGAAATCTTATGCGGTGCCTTGGGTATTTCTCCAGTAGTCACCGATATTTTGGCCCAAAGGGGTTTTCGAGAACCAGAGGAAGCGATCGAATTTTTGCGCCCAACACTCTTGAATCTGCTTTCACCCTTTTGTTTTAAGGATATGAAAAAAACTGTCCAGCGCTTGTCCTTAGCTTTTGCACAGAAAGAAAAGATACTCATTTATGGAGACTATGACGTAGATGGGGTGACAAGTACTACTATTTTATACAAAGTCCTTAGTGATTTGGGTTTTCATGCAGTAGCCTATATTCCCCATCGCCAAGACGAGGGCTATGGATTACATTCTGAAGCTATTGAACGGGCCGCAAAGGCCGGTGTAGGTCTTCTAATAACGGTCGATTGCGGAATCACAGCTGTTTCGGAAGTGAGACTTGCCCAAACCTTGAAGATTGATGTCATTATTACGGATCACCATGAACCTCCCGAGACTTTACCGGAAGCCTTTGCGATCTTAAATCCCAAAGTTGAGAATTCAGGTTATCCATTTCGAGATTTAGCCGGGGTAGGGGTGGCTTTCAAGTTAGCCCAAGCGTTACTCCATTCCTTCGGAAATCAGGAAGTGGGTATAGAAACTGAAGGCCAACTCTTAGATTTAGTGGCCTTAGGGACGATTGCAGACCTAGTTCCTTTGGTCGGAGAAAACCGGATCTTTGTCCAGTTTGGCCTTCGCCAAATGGCAGAAACTCAGCACCTGGGACTATTAGCTCTGCTCGAAGAGTGTGGGCTGAGGAACGGCCCTCCTCTAAAAGCAGGTCAGATTGGATTTATGGTAGCACCTCGGATTAATGCAGCTGGACGGATGGACAGCGCACGAGCAGGACTAGAACTGCTCTTGACGGGGGATCAGGAACGAGCGAATGAGCTTGCTCATCAATTAACTTTAGAAAACCAAGCACGTCAGGACATCGAGAAAGCGATTCTGGCTGAAGCGATTGCTATGCTGGAATGTGAACCTATCCCCAGGGTAATTGTTCTATCTGCAGATCATTGGCACCACGGTGTGATTGGGATCGTGGCATCCCGCTTGGTGGAACGCTATTATCGTCCAGTATTTATGATAGCGGAAGAAGGGGACGAAGCTAAGGGCTCGGCTCGTGGGATAGCGGGTTATCCTGTCTTGGAACAACTGAGTACCCAAGCGCAACTGTTAATAAAGTTTGGCGGGCATAGACAGGCGGCTGGCTTTTCTCTTCTCACAGCAGATATCGGACATTTTAGAGCAGGATTAAATGATCAGGCCTTGGTTTTTGAGGAAACTCTTTTTCAAGAAGTCCTAAAAATTGACCGGCAAGTTTCTCTCGAGGCGGTTTCGGCGGATTTGCTCCGTCAACTTGAACAAATGGCCCCGTTTGGCTATGGAAATCCTGGACCGACTCTAGCTTCTCAAGCAATTCCCGTGCATTCTGTCAGTGCGGTTGGCAAAGAACGGAGTCATATAAAATTTCGTTTCGGAGCTCAAGGAGAACAGGAAGGAATTGCCTTTCGACTGGGAGATCGCATGAATGAACTAAAGGACAAGATAAGCCTAGATGCAGCGTTCAGCTTAGATTGGAATACCTTTCGAGGGCGGGAAAACGTTCAATTAATGATCAAGGATATCCAAGCTGAAGCTCAATGGTCTTCAGTTCAGGAAATTGCTGCAACGAATGATGAGCCCACGGTGGAATGGTTGGACTGGCGCAACTTAAGCCAGGAAGATTGGCCTTTACGAGATGAGGAGCCAGTCTGGATATGGGACACGGATCAGAACGAGCTTGCCCTGCGACGAGGGAAGAGTGAACTCGTTTCACAGTTGGATCAAGAAGAGACTGGAATTCAGGTTGGGGGTTTTGGCGTGATTCTTGGCTTACCGCTAACGGAAGAGGATTTTCGGGAAGCGGTCGAGAAACTACAAAATTTAGGGGTTTTTCGGATTGCCCTTGCAGGATTTCAAAGTCCTAATGAGGAAAAGGTTCGTCAGCGGTGTAGGTTCATAGCGCGTGAAGAACTTATCAATCTGTATCGGGAGCTCCTTGCTAAATCGAAAACAGGGAACCCCTTTCATTGGGAGCTTGACGCCAAAGTCTCACAAAATGGGAAGCTTGCCCTGAAGATTTTTGAAGAATTGGGGCTACTCCGTATTCTAGGGGGAACTGATAAGCTTGCCATAGAGTGGATTCCGGCGCAGAGCAAGCTAGATCTTGAGACCTCTTTACGTTTTCGGTTTGCCAAAGAACGCTTAGAAAAAGCTCTAAAATTTCAGCTTGAATTATTAAATAGTGTTGGAATAGTTTATAATTGAAAGGCGGCCTAATTACAATGGATTTTAGAGATCATATTCGCATAATTACTGATTTTCCTAAGGAAGGGATATCCTATAAGGATGTTACTACCTTGCTTAAAAATGGTGAGATTTACCGCTCAGCAATAGACGCCCTCGTCGAAAAAATTAAACCATGGCAACCTGACGTGATCGTCGGGCCAGAGGCACGGGGCTTTTTATTCGGAGCTCCGGTCGCCTATGCCTTGGGAATTGGCTTTGTTCCTGTCCGCAAACCGGGCAAGTTACCAGCTAATACAATCGCTGAAACTTATGCCTTAGAATATGGTTTTGATACCTTAGAAGTCCATGCCGATGCCATTCGTCCGGGAGAACGGGTCGTGATCGTTGATGATCTGCTAGCAACCGGAGGAACAATGCTGGCAACCGCAAATTTAATGCAGAAAATTGGAGCGGACGTGCTGGGCATGGGATTTTTGATTGAATTAACGTTTTTAAAGGGTAGGGAAAAGCTTGTAGAATATCCCGTTTTTTCATTGGTTGAGTATTAATATAAAAAGCCGCAATATAAAATCAGCTTAATCGATATCGGATGAGAGGAAGTTCGCCAATGTCCTTCGCGGAGTTAAGGGTAAAACTGCAAAAGAAATCCCCCCAGGCGCGTCTGGCAATTGTAGATAAGGCTTATGAATTTGCTGAAGTGGCACATCGGAACCAACTTCGAAACTCCGGGGAAGACTATATTCTCCATCCTCTTGAAGTGGCGGAGATTTTGGTTGAACTGGAAATGGATGAGGCGACCATTGCGGCTGCCCTACTGCATGATGTTGTGGAAGATACTTCGTTCACCATTGCAGATATTGAGAAGGAATTTGGTTCGGAAATTGCGTTATTAGTCGATGGGGTAACCAAGCTTGGGCGGATTGAGTATAAGAGTAAAGTGGAGCAACAGGTAGAAAATTTACGCAAGATGTTCTTGGCTATGGCCAAGGATATCCGTGTAATTCTCATTAAACTTGCCGATCGACTCCATAACATGCGTACTTTGAAATATCATTCAATTGAAAAACAAAAGGAAATTGCTCAAGAAACACTTGAAATCTTTGCACCTCTGGCTAACCGTCTGGGGATTTTTCGGATTAAATGGGAGTTGGAAGATCTTTCGTTTCGATATTTAAAACCTCAAGAATACTATGATCTCGTGGAAGGGATTGCCCTCAAACGACGTGAACGCGAAGCCTATATCAACGAAGTTATTGTACTCATGCGAGAACGTTTAAGAGAAGTCGATATTTATGCGGACATTGCTGGTCGTCCCAAGCATTTTTACAGTATCTATCGTAAAATGACCACCCAGCATAAAGAACTGAGTGAGATTTACGATCTAATGGCGATTCGAGTGGTTGTGGAATCAGTCAATGATTGTTATGGCGCACTCGGAATCGTCCACACCTTGTGGAAGCCTCTACCAGGTCGATTTAAAGATTATATTGCTATGCCAAAGCCTAATATGTACCAATCGTTACATACTACGCTAATCGGAGTTCATGGAGAACCTTTTGAGATTCAAATTCGGACTTGCGAAATGCATCGCACGTCAGAATATGGGATCGCTGCGCATTGGAAGTACAAGGAAGGTAGTAAAGAGGGCGGCAAAGAGGCTGGTAACAAGACAGCAAGCGTAAACTTTGAGCAAAAACTTTCTTGGTTGCGTCAATTACTCGAGTGGCAACATGATTCCCGGGATGCCGGAGAATTTATGGAATCCTTAAAGATTGACTTATTTACAGATACGGTGTTTGTATTTACCCCTAAGGGAGATGTGGTTGAACTACCAGCGGATTCCTGTCCGATTGATTTTGCTTACCGGGTTCATACGGATGTTGGGCATCGTTGCATTGGTGCGAAGATTAATGGTCGGATTGTTCCTCTAGAAACTAAACTTACCAACGGCGATATTCTAGAAATTCTTACCTCGAAGCAAGGAGGCGCTCCCAGTCGAGATTGGCTGGCTTTTGTCAAAACGTCTCAGGCTAAGAATAGGATTCGTCAATGGTTTAAGAAAGAGCAAAGAGAGGATAACATTGTCCGAGGGCGAGAAAGCTTGGAACGAGAGGTCCGTAAACTTGGAGTGGATTCGGATATTCTCAAGCCAGAAAGTCTGCTAGCTATTGGCAAAAGTCAAAATTTATTGGCTTTGGATGATGTATATGCCGCTATTGGAGATGGTGTACTTACCACCAATAAGGTCTTGATGCGTTTGCGTGAGGATCTCTCCAAAGAGGAACGCGAAAAGCTGCAGCTTGCTTCACTGCAGCAAGGAGAAGGAAAAATACCCACTCAGACTTCCTACGGTAAAGCTTCGCACGGTGTAAGGGTTAAGGGTATTGATAATGTGTTAATTCGTTTTGCCCAGTGTTGCAACCCGCTGCCAGGGGATACTATTATCGGTTACATTACCCGTGGCAGAGGAGTTTCTATTCATCGTGGGGATTGCAGCAATATCCTCAGCCACTCTGAAGATGAGAGTGAGCGGGTTGTGGAAGTCGTCTGGGCAGAACAAGTGGATTCTACTTATCCTGTCGATATTCAAATCTATGGGATGGACAAGCCGCGTCTGGTTACGGAGGTCATGAATACCGTCTTAGATACTCGCACGCATATTCTGGGGATTAACGCTCGGGTGGGTAAGGATAACTTGGCTCATATTCAGTTGCGGATTGAGATTCGAAACCTTGATCAGCTCAAAATGGTCATGCATAAAATCCGTAAGGTTAAGGATATTACGGAGGTTAAGCGGATCCATTCAGGAGAGCGGATCCATTCAGGAGGAAAATAAAATGCGCAGTGTGATTCAGCGTGTTAAACGCGCCTCTGTAACCGTGCATGGTGAAACCGTGGGGCAGATATCTGGTGGTCTTCTAGTTTTGTTAGCTGTTGGACAGGGAGATGGAGCAGACGATTTGACCTGGATGGTGGATAAACTTGTCGGTCTGAGGATTTTCGAAGATGAAGAACAGAAAATGAATCGTTCGATATTGGATGTAGGTGGAGAAATTCTGGTGGTCTCTCAGTTTACTCTCTATGGAGATTGTTGGAGGGGAAAACGGCCAAGCTTTTCTTCAGCCGCACCGCCGGAGCAGGCCAAGGAAATGTTTGAGCGCAGTGTGGAAGCAATTCGCAGCTATGGTCTTAAGGTCGAAACGGGGGTCTTTCA
>DOPS01000039.1:1088-3597 GCA_003512645.1 Desulfosporosinus sp. | reverse complement strand
TGTTTAGTTTTCAAAGACCATGACTCTTTAGCCATTTGCGGCCGGATTTACATCTTAGCATTTCCAACTCTCGTTGTCAACAACTAATTTCCGTAAGTTTTGATCTAGTTGCGTGAAGCCTTGACTCCTTGCATTTTCGATCACTGTGCGTCTTTGGCCATTTGGGCCGGATGCATATCGTAGCATTTCTAAGTCTTGTTGTCAATAACTAATTTTGCTAAGTTATATCGAACACAGATCAACTATTAACCTTTACTATTCGATCGCTATGCTCCTTTGAGGCGCTCGGTTATAATACCATCTTTGACAAGATGATGTCAATTATTATTTCACAATATACTTTTTTTATGCAGGTTCTCTAGAATTATTAGTGAACTTATCCAGTTCACTAGATATTATTCCTGAATGCTAACCGCTACTCCCTAGCGAACTATAATAATAATCCACCTAGTCCGTACAATATCATAAAATAAACAATTACTGACCCGCATTCTCTTCTTCCAATGATGATGCCACTTTGCGCCTAAGAATTGCCCTAAAAAAAAAGCCCCGAATAATATGGGAAAGGTCGTCCATTCCCACCCGAGATCGAATCGTATACGAAGCAACATAATCACGAGAACCGGTAAATGGACCGATAAAAACCATTGCCCTGTAAACTTCTTAACATTCCCTCTCCAATACCCAAAAGGGATATTTAACAACAACACTACAATTAAAACGATAACCCAAATCAAGTGCCCCATCCCCCAATTTCTCTGAATTCTTTGAACAATATCTTTTCTAAATAATGTTTACGAAACACCTTCTTGCAATATACATAAACAGATTACTCTCTCGAGAGGAGTGTGCTAATGTATGTTTGAGAAGTCGATCGTATTCAGTATTCGAAAGATCTCGGTTTTAGGAGTCATGATTGCAGTGATCATTTTAATTATCGGAGCTCAATCATTGCAATTGACCTCTACAGTGTCTTCCAGTCTAAAAGATAAAGTTATTGTAATAGACCCTGGACACGGAGGAGCTGACCCAGGGGCTCAAAATTCAGAGTTCAAAGAAAAAGACATAAATTTAGATATTTCTTTACGCTTAGGAAAGGTTTTAGATTCAATGGGCTGTATAGTAATACTAACACGCGAGGTTGATAAAGATTTTTTTCTCCCAGGGTTTGTCCTAGGGCGTATGGCTAAACGAGTAGAGTTGAACAACAGAATTCAGATAGCTACTGAAAACAATGCTGATTTATTTGTGAGCATTCATGCCAACAGTTTCCCCCAACGAAATTCCTACGGGATGGAAACCTATTACCATCAAAATTCTCCGTCAGGAAAAGTACTGGCGGAAATAATCCAAGCACAGCTTACGCAGCTTCAACCCGATAACAAGCGTAAAGCCAAGGCAGGAGATTATTATATTATTAATCAATCCGAAATGCCCTCAGTCATTGTAGAAGTAGGATTTATGTCTAATCCTCGAGAAAGAAAACTCTTGCTGTCGGACAATTACCGTGACTCAATCGCCCACGCCATAGGTACAGGGATTGAGCATTACTTTAATGCCTTTCCACTAGGTGTTCGAGAAAGCTCAACAACATTAGCACCCCCAGATGGTCCTCCCTTAACTCGCGGTGATACCTATAAACTCTACTTTTCAAACGACAACTTAGAAAACCTTGTTTCTGAAGATCGTTTAATTAATAGATCATCGTGGTCAACCCTAAATCTTGCTCAAAAAGCAAATCTTATCCTAATTCAACTTATTCGAGGCCCTCAGTCCGACAAACTCGTCCCTACACTTGCTCCAACAACGAAGATACTTTCCTTAACTGTTCAAAATGGCTTAGCTACAATTAACTTTAGTAAAGAGATCCGGGATGAGTTTCCCGGGGGGGCCTTAGAGGAGGATATTACTATAAGATCGATCGTTTGGTCTGTGATGCAAATCTCCGGAATTGACGGAGTTTGTATTCTTATTAATGGTGAACGTGGTGAATCCATAGGAGGGCATATCTTCCTAGATCATACGTTTACCACACAACCTGAAGTTCAAACTATGTCACGATCAAGTAATAATTAGAATGCTATTCTAGGGAAGACGAATGGCCTAGGCTAATCTTAATCCTAGGCCATGGTTATTAATCTAGCGATATTCCTTTACCCTCTGGTTGCATGAAAAACTCAATCTCATAACGATCACTTAACCAATTTGCCTTCCATTCATCCAATAACAAAACAGCGTAGTTTTCGTCTTTATCCATCACAACGGTACTCATACTTGATTCTGTCAGCAACTTAACCGTCTTAGGATCGCTTTTTACCCAACGTACGATTTCAAAGGGTAGGTGTTGAATATCCACCTGGACTCCATATTCTTCACGCAAGCGGTATTCTAACACTTCAAATTGCAATTGCCCTACCACTCCGATAATCGGAGCCTCAACTCCAACATTAAGATCTCGAAAGACGTGAATGGCTCCTTCTTCCTGTAATTCCTGAATCCCTTTAATGAA
>DOPS01000039.1:0-1055 GCA_003512645.1 Desulfosporosinus sp. | reverse complement strand
CCATCCTTTTCTGTGAGAACATCTCCGATTCGCAAAAGTCCACTATCATGAACCCCTATGATATCCCCCGCAAAGGCTTCATCAAGAATTGTTCGTTCCTGGGCAAACAGCTGCTGAGGCTGAGCAAGACGAAGTCGGCGATGGGAACGCGTATGAATCACATTCATACCTCGTTCATATCGGCCCGTGCAAATTCGGATAAAGGCGATACGGTCGCGGTGTTGTGCATTCATGTTAGCTTGAATTTTGAAAATATACCCTGAAAAACTGGGAGTTTCCGGGTTTAGATGACCAAGATTTGTGCTGCGCGGTTGTGGAGCAGGGGCTAGTTCTAAAAAACTATTCAAAAAGTTGGGAACACCAAAGTTATTCAGCGCACTCCCAAAAAACACGGGTGTCACTTCTCCCCGATCAACTCGTTCCTGGGAAAAAGCATTTCCTGCCATATCCAGAAGTTCAATTTCCTCGAAAAGTTGAGTGAGTAGACTATCTCCGATCCCTTCTTGTACTTTTGGATCGCTGAGAGCACCAGATACCGGTGGCTTAGCACTGAATTTACTACTACCTTCCACAAACCGCTCAACCTGCTCTGTTTGGCGATCATAAATTCCTTTAAAATCAGGGCCCATACCAATAGGCCAATTCATCGCATAGGATTCGACCCCTAAGACCTTTTCTACCTCATCCATTAGATCAAGAGGATCTTTCGCATTACGATCACATTTATTAATAAAAGTAAAGATTGGAATTCCCCGTTGACGACAGACCTGAAACAGTTTTTTGGTCTGAGTCTCAACTCCTTTGGCAGCGTCAATTAGCATTACCGCACTATCCGCAGCTGTCAACGTCCTGTAGGTGTCTTCACTGAAATCTTGGTGTCCTGGAGTATCAAGAATATTGATAACATACCCTTGATACTTAAATTGGAGGGCACTTGATGTAATAGAAATCCCACGTTGCCGTTCGAGATCCATCCAGTCTGACGTGGCATATCGTTCCGCTTTTCTGGCTTTGACTGACCCAGCTTCGTGAATCGCCCCTCCGAAAAGCAGCAG
>DOPS01000041.1:2358-21163 GCA_003512645.1 Desulfosporosinus sp. | reverse complement strand
GTAAGACTTGACACAGGCTAATGCGAAATATCATGGAGCCGCACTTCTGCAGAAAACCATAACCGTTAATTTCCTCACACACAAACGCACCCCTAATAAAGGCCAGTCACCAAAGTATATGATCGATGAAAACCACCTGCCGATCATAGACAAGGAGATATTCGACAAGGTTCAGGATGAGAAGGAAAGAAGAGCATTGCTCAGGGGTGATTTAGTGGGAAACAGGCATAAATATAGCAGCAAATATCCGTTTAGCGCTAAAGTATTTTGTGGCAACTGCGGGAACATTTTTAAAAGAAGGCAATGGAACAGCACCAATTCAGCAAAGAAAGTTGTATGGCAGTGCAAAACTTATATAATGGACGGCAAAGATGCCTGCGGAGCAAAAGCTGTTGATGAGAAGGGTTTGAAGGATGGATTTGTGCGGATGTTCAACAGAATCTACGAAAAAAGACAGAGCTTTATCAAGACGATGACAGCAAATATTGAAATGATTATTTTGCAAAGGCCAGATATTGGAGAGACCGAAGCTTTGGACAAAAGAATTGAAGAATTGAAAAATGAGTTAAAGAGGCTTATCCGGTTTCAGGTAAATAATAACGTCGATCCTGAGGTCTATAACGAGGAGTACAAAAGCATATCCGGTGAGTTGGAGGAAGTGCGAAAGAAAAGGCTGGAGCTTGATAAGGTAATCGAATCAAAGGATGGGTTGAAACAAAGGTTTGATGAAATCCTAGAGACAATAAACGGCAGGGATTCACTGCTTGAAGCGTTCGATGAAGAAATATTTAATGCGTTGGTTGAGAAGATAGAAATTCTCACACTAGCGCATTTTGTTTTTGAGATTAAGAGTGGGGTGAGGGTGGAGGAAAAAGTTGGTATTAATTAAATATTTTTTGGAGTCCTACAAAAAATGAGCTATTAAAAAACGACATCCCCTGTTGTAAGTAGCCTCTGGTACAAAAAGGTCTAATAATATTCAGACTTAAAAACTGTAGAATAGCGTCTTTCACTTTGCGAAGTTCACCCCAATACAAGAACTAATACAATTATTACCTTTATTTTACGATTAATACTGGACAGTTAGCCCTTTTCGCGACCTTATGACTAACTCCCCCTAAGACAAACTCCTGTACGCCGTTTAAACCCCGACTACCGATTACTACGATATCAAATTTACCCTCATTGGCGTATTTCACAATCGAAGGGCCTGGCTCGCCGTGGATAAACTTCACTGAGTAATTAACCTTGGCCTGTTTCAACTTCACTTGTATCGGGAGCAATTTTTGATTCCTTTTTAAGGTTATAGCGTCTGTATCCATATCTCGTAATACATCAGATTTAGATGTCTCACTGTTGACTACATATAAGATTTCAATGGTTGCTTCAGGGTTATTTTGAGTTAGAAAAATTGCTTTTTCAGTGGCTCTTAATGAATGTTCCGAGCCATCGGCTGCCAGAAGGATTTTATTAAACATAGTTTAACCTCCAATTTTATAGCTNNGCCAATTTATCAATCAATCGGGCACTTTGTTCGTTGAGTCCACTTAATACAACCTCGATATCATATTGCCGGTATTTAAAGACGATCTTATCAATCGCAGCAACGGCTGAATCATCCCAAAGATTGGCATTACTAAAGTTTATCTCTACTTCTTTAATATTATCATGAAAATCCGTCGTAAAATCAAATACGTTAATTAAGTCTGTGACAGAAACAAAAAATAACTGACCACTAATCTGGTATAGTTTCATCTTACCATCGTGTTCTATTCGTTTTTTAACATAAACTTTAGAAATCTTAGAGGCAAAAAAGACAGCACTTAAAACTACTCCCGTTAGAACGCCTATCGCTAAATTGTGAGTCATTAAAACTGTCAAAACGGTAACAATCATCACAAAGGCAATAATAATCGGAATCATAAAGGACGAATACAGTCCTACCATGGGGTCGACCCCTGCAATAATCGAGAAAGCGATGGCCTCTGGAATTAAGGCGAGTGAAACGACAAGCCCCGCCAATACGTCATTTTTAATATTACTAAACCATGATTCTCTGAATGTTTGTACGCTCATTAACTAAACTCACTTTCTCAAAATAAATAAATCAACTACGAAGAGTGTTCTCATTTTTGAACAAAAAAAATACCTTTACTGACCCGATAAGAGATATCGGTTTTGGGGAACCTTTGTACATTACCACAAATGAACATAAACCGCAATTTTGATACGACTGATCGAATGGCTCAATGTTTGTATGGTCTTTATATTAAAACTAGTATAAACAAGCAATAACTGGTTAAAAATTGCCTTCTTTAGACTCATAATATATAATTAAGCTATCAGTTTTGATCAATACTAATCACCCATGGTATGGCAAAGGATTAAGGAGTGAGCATATATGGCCGAAGAAAAAGAAATAATGACCATACGCCAGGTGGCAGAATACCTGCAAATTAGCGAGGTTACCACCTACCGTCTGGTTCAGGCCGATAAAATTCCCGCCTTTAAAATAGGTCATAGTTGGCGGGTCAAAAAAGATGATCTTAGCGAGTTTATTGAAAAACAAAAACGTGGGGAACGGTTCCTATAATTGGAACTATTACCCCCTCCCTAAATATTAGCAAGAGGTGTGATAAGTATGAGCTTACAAAAATTCAATCTTACTAGGGTTAGTCCACTATGATAAGTGTATCATAACCGCTTGAATCTAACAGGCGGATATTAGGCTAGCATTGTTTCCAACTCATATATGCTCGAACAGAATTCACATTTTTATAACGACGAAGGTGAGGTGATATTGTTGTTTGATAACCTGTATAACCTCGTTAAGGACAATTTAAACCAGAGGCTATTTGATCCTAAAAACCTTGAATTATTAAAGCAGCTCATGAAAACACTCGTTGGTATGACAGTTCATTTACAGGTCAACTCGGATTCACAATACTACCGTATTAATGAGTCAGTTATGTGCGTAAAGTCTGCCACATTTGTCGGTGGCAAGATAAGTATTAGGACTACAACCCAGAACATTGGTTTTCAAGCTGTGGGTATTATCATCACTGCGCAACCGGATCAAATCATGATTACTGCCCCCAACAGCGAAGAAGTCGGATCGATGCTCATTATGATAATTACCCGGGAGGAAAACCGGGCTACCTGAGGTGATATTGTATTTATGCTTTGTAAAAAATGTCCTGCCTGTGGCAAAAAGTCCTACAGCTGTGTAGAAAATGGTCAATGGATCTGCCCCAATTGCCAAGAGGACTTAAGTGAAGAACCTATTGCAAGTTCGGAATAAACGCAAGAGTATTATTAAGTATCGGTATTAAGCTTTACATTTGTCCTATATCCATAAACTCTTCTTTAAGGGGAGTTTAAATTATTACTGAAGCGGTGAAATGTCATTAATCAATTTTGTAAACTTTGTGGAGGCACCTTAAACAAACTTTCAGAACCCATAGAACCAGAATATTTCCATTGCCCAGTATGCGATTTAATATCGATCGATGAGGATACCTTTCTAGACAGGCAGGAGGAATTTAATAGATATAGCCAGCACAAAAACACCCTGGATAATCCAGGGTATGTGAACAATTTTAATAACTTCATTATAATCTCTAAGATCGACAACCTGAAAAACGTTAAAAGGGCACTGGATTTCGGCTGCGGGCCTGGGCCGGTACTGCAGGTGCTATTGGAGAAATTAGGTTATGCAACCGATATCTACGACCCCTTTTTTTACCCAACTCAGGGTTTTCTAAAGAAACGCTATGATTTAATCACGTGCACCGATGTACTGGAACATCTTAAAAACCCCCTAGCAACCCTTAGAATACTGGAAGTTCTGTTGGAAAAAGGAGGTATACTGGCGGTAACCACTCTGTTTCACACTTCTGCAGAGGATTTTATAAGCTGGTGGTACCGCAAGGACCCTACTCATATCACATTCTACAGCCAAAAAACTTTCCGCTGGCTGGCGGAGCATTTAAACTTGTCTCTTGAATTCAGCGATGACAAGAGTATTGGTGTGTTGAAGAAAAGCGCGTCATAAAGAGAGGACCATGATATATGAAGGGGATCATCGACCGATTCGAAGGCGACTATGCTGTTATAGAATTTGAGGGTAAAACCATGGTGGATATCCTCAAGAGAGATCTTCCCGCTGGACTAAAAGAAGGCGATGTCATTCAATGTACCGAAGGGGCATATGTCATTGATAAACTAGAAACTGACCGAATCAGAAAAGCGACTAAAACTACGAATGTGAATGTATAACGATAATTTAGGAGTTAATAACGTTGAATCAAACGGATCTAAAAACAGAAATTAATTCTCGAAAAACCTTCGCGATTATTTCGCATCCCGATGCTGGGAAAACAACTTTAACGGAAAAGCTCCTGCTTTTTGGAGGAGCAATTCGAGAAGCGGGTTCGGTCAAAGGCCGCAAAGCAGATCGCGCTGCTACGTCGGACTGGATGGAACTTGAGCGGCAGCGGGGCATTTCGATTACATCGAGTGCACTCCAATTTAAGTATCAGGGCTATGTGATCAACATCCTGGATACTCCAGGTCACCAAGATTTCAGTGAAGACACCTACCGTACTCTGACGGCTGCCGATAGTGCCGTGATGCTGATAGACGCCGCTAAAGGGGTTGAAACACAGACTAAAAAATTGTTTGAGGTCTGTCGAAAACGGGGAATTCCCATCTTTACGTTCATTAATAAGTTTGACCGTAATGCCAAGGACCCCCTTGATTTAATGGATGAAGTGGAAAAGGTTCTTGGGATTGAATCGTATGCCATGAATTGGCCAATCGGAATGGGTCCCGATTTTAAAGGGATTTATGATCGCCACACGGGACTGGTTGAGCGTTTTATTGCAGGGAGTCTTAGATCTAGTTCCAAGCCCCCTATCTCTGGAGCCCTCAGCGACGAAAGAGTACGCGCGGGAATTAGAGATGACCTTATTAATCAGCTAAATGAGGAAATTGAGCTATTGGACATGGCTGGAAATACCTTCTCCAAGGAACGAGTGGACCGAGGAGAAGTGACGCTGGTGTTTTTCGGGAGTGCACTGAAAGGGGATTCAGGAACTTCAAGAAGAGGGAGCAATCCATGTTTTTCGTGACCTTAATGTCGGCGTTGAAGCTCCAATTATTGGCGTTGTGGGACAATTGCAGTTTGAAGTGTTAGAATACCGCTTGCGTGAAGAGTACGGGGTCCAGGTAGCTATTCAACACCTTCCCTTTGAGATCGTACGCTGGGTTGAAAAAGATGATAAAGCAATTAAGCTGCTGACTGAATCAAGCATGAGCACGGTAGTGCTGGATAAAGATGAAAACTATGCTGTTTTGTTATTGGATGAATGGAAGGAAACCTGGTTAAGCGATCGTTATGATATTGCGTTTTATAGACAGCCTAGGACATGACTATGGCAATATATTCACTTGACCAAAAAAACAAACTGCAGATTATTCCCCTCGGTGGACTAGGGGAAATCGGAAAGAATACAACCGCGATCCGCTATAATGATCAAATCTTGTTAATTGACGCGGGTCTGGCTTTTCCTGACGATGATATGTTCGGGATTGACCTCGTTATACCAGATTATACGTATCTTATCGAAAACAAAGACCTCATCCTGGGAATCCTGATTACTCACGGTCATGAGGATCATATTGGCGGACTACCCTATTTGTTGAGACATTTTAATGTCCCTATTTTCGGGATGTGCCGGAAGACATGCTCATTGACGTCGACGAGGCTATGCGCTTATCGGGTAATCAAGTATGCATCCTTACGACGGGCAGTCAAGGCGAGCCAATGGCTGCGCTGACTCGCATGGCGAGCCATAGTCATCATCAGATTTCCATTTATCCTGGGGATACGGTGATTCTTTCTGCTTCTCCCATCCCTGGCAATGAAAAAGCAGTCTCGCGCAATATTGATCAGCTCTTCAAGTTAGGCGCCAAAGTCATCTATGAATCCATCTCGGGGATGCACGTGTCGGGTCACGCCAGCCAAGAAGAGCTTAAGCTGATGATCAGCATGGTAAAACCTAAGTACTTTATTCCTGTTCACGGAGAATACCGCATGCTCATGAAACATGCTGAACTCGCTGGGCAAGTAGGAATTCCACGGGAAAACATTTTCGTCGCCGAGATTGGCAATGTAATAGAGTTTACAAGTCATGGGGCAAAGTTAGCTGATAACGTTACTGCTGGACGAGTTTTTATTGATGGCTTGGGAGTCGGAGATATCGGAAGTAGCGTTATGAAAGAGCGATCACTCCTATCTCAAGATGGAATTCTGATCATCATGTTAGCACTCAACAGAGCAACCAACACGATGTTAGCGGGCCCAGATGTCGTCACCCGTGGATTTGTCTATGTTCGAGAGTCCAACCTAATCCTCGATGAGGTAAAAGCACTCACGAGACAGACCATAGCCCGTAATTTCCAGAATGGTATCAATGACACCAACCTTTTACAAAATCGCGTAAGGGATGCAGTGAGTAGACATCTGTATGATAAGACCAAGAGGCACCCGATGGTTATTCCAATTTTTCAAGAAGTATAAGTAAAAAGCCAATTGAAAACCTAGGAATGAATTGAACAGGATTTTTCCATTTTCATTCAATGTCAAAGGAGTAACTAGTCGTGCAGCGTTTTCAAGAAAAAACCCCTGTGAATCTTCCCTTTTTCTATGGTTGGATTATCGTCGTCATCTCTGCCCTAGGTTTATTCTTTTCAGGTCCCGGTCAAACCTACTCTATCTCCGTTTTTATCAATGTTTATATGACCGAATTAGGGTGGAGTCGCTCCCTAATTTTCAGTGTTTATTCCCTGGCAAGCTTAACCGCTGGTCTCTCTCTCTTTATGATGGGGCGGCTTATCGATCGCTATGGACAACGGCGAATGAGTGTGGTCATCGGTCTCTGCTTGGGATTCGCTTGCTTTTGGAACAGTGCCATGCTCGGAGTTGTATGGATGTTTATTGGGTTCTTTATGCTCCGGTTATTTGGGCAAGGCTCGATGACCCTGATCCCCAGCACCTTGGTTCCTCAATGGTTTATTCGGCAAAGGGGAAGGGCTTTCAGTTTAATGGCCCTTGGGGGATTTATTAGTTCAGCCCTCGTTCCAATTCTCAATGTCTGGATGATTCAAACTTGGGATTTACGTGTTACCTGGTGGGTATGGGGGGGCTTGCTAATCGTTCTGTACACCCCTCTGTCTTACTATTTAATTCGCAACAAACCGGAAGAGGTCGGATTACGACCGGATGGAGCCTCTATACATCGCTTAAATACTTTAAATACTCCCGAAGGCCCATCAACTGTCAACCAGACCGAATTCGTCGATACAGAACTAAACTGGACCTTGGCAGAAGCCAAAAAAACGAGAACGTTCTGGTTTATTCTTCTGGCTGCCTCTGTCCCTGCCTTAATTAATACCGGATTAACCTTTCACTTAATCTCCATCCTCGGTGAACGAGGGATTTCCCCATTGAATTCGGCGTTTGTTCTGAGTTTGATGGCCCTTGTGGGCTTCTCCGCCTCATTCCTAGCCGGATTCATTTTGGAACGCGTTAAAACAAACCATGCACTAGCCTTCGTTTTTCTAGGCGAAATCGTGGCTTTGTTTAGCCTTAACCATGTGAATTCCATGGTTAGTGTAATTCTTTTCGGTGTCATGTGGGGAATCGTTGGAGGTTTTGAACACATCACGTTAAATTTGATTTGGCCCAATTATTATGGGCGTCGACACTTAGGGAGTATCCGAGCAATGGCCTCTAGCGTCATGATTATTGGAGCGGCACTAGGGCCACTGCCGTTAGGTATGGCCTTCGATCAGTGGGGCGGATACACTGAAATCCTTTATCTAATCATGATGTTTCCTTTTTTGGGTATAATTGCAGCCTTAACGTCCCCAAGTCCAAATATTACCGGAAGGAGCATACGATGAACAGCAATAACCATCCCGAATTTGAGCAAGAAAGAAACCGTCTTACTTCTACCATTGCTTATATGAAAAAAATGATTGATTTGATTGTCGAAAACCGTCAAGGTCAACGCGAAGAAATTCGTCAGGCTTTTATTGACTTAGATTTCTTAGACAGCAGCCAAAGTTACATTTCCATTTTAGTGACGACGAAGCTTTTAGAATATGGAAAAGAACACTTTTACCAACTTAATCGAGGACTTGAAAAACCCTACTTTGCCCGAATTGATTTTAAACAAGCGGAGACTCCAGACTTTAAGCGTTATTATATTGGTAAGGTCTCATTGCTTACCAAAGAAGACCAAGAACCACTCATCCTCGATTGGCGTTCCCCTATCGCCTCAATCTACTATGAAGGACGCTTGGGTGCGGTTGATTATCAAACCCCGACGGGAACGATTTCAGGAGAGCTCGCCCTTAAACGTCAATTTACGATTGAGGAAGGTCAGTTATTTGAGATTCGAGATATTGACATTACAACCAATGATGCCTTCCTTCAGGCCTCCCTGGAAGCCAATGTCGATCATCGCCTCAAGGATATTGCCACCTCGATTCAAGCGGAACAAAACCGGGTGATCCGCGCAGATATGACTCCTTTAATCGTTCAAGGAGTTGCCGGTAGCGGTAAAACAACGATTGCACTCCACCGCATGGCTTACCTCATCTATACCTATCAAGATCGTTTTATCCCTGAGAACTTTATTATTCTCGGCCCGAACCGATTATTTATTAATTATATATCCGAGGCCTTGCCAGAGCTTGGCGCAGAAAGAGTGACTCAGACAACGTTGATTGACTTCCTGTTGGAGCTCATTGGCAAATCAGCGAAGGTCAAATTAGTACCACCTGAACAAAAACTCTTTCGGTTACTCGACGAGAACAACCAATCCTCTATAAACTCTGCCAATATCATTGGAGCCTCCGAATTCAAAGGATCCATTCACTTTAAAGATACTCTCGACCACTATGTAGACCGACTGCAAGAGACATTTGTACCGAACGTCGATTTCATGCTCGGAGAGCATGTGATTTTAGAAGCAGAAGATGTTCAACGGATTTTCCTAGAAGAATATAGTTTTCTCCCCTTGCAGAAGCGAATTGAGATGGTCAAAAAAGTTCTCACCAATAAACTAAAGGCAGCCAAAGAACCTATCCTGAAACTAGTGGAAGAGGAGTTCAGCCGTCAGATAGAAGAAGTGCGTTTTTCGTCAGAGTTTGATGACGATCTACGAAGGGAAAAAGCGATAGCTTTGGTTGACTTACGTAATATAGCCCTAACCAAGCTCACGAACAGCGCAAAGACCGTTGTCAAGAAGTATCTTGCACTCTTCCCTAAGATCGATCTGCTCCGTCATTATCAACGAATTATTACTGATCCTACAATTATCTTAGGCCCCCGTGAAAAGGATCTGGACAGAGCGGTACTTGAGTACATGTGCAGTTCCTCCGGCGAACTCATCAGCCAAAACAAACTTGAGCTTGAGGATTTGGCACCACTTGCCTATTTAAAGCATCTTCTGATTGGTTACGAAGAAAAGTTTGGGGTCAGTCACGTTTTTATTGATGAAGCCCAGGATCTAAGCATCTTTCAGTTCTATACTCTACGAACTATTCTCAAAACAGATATGTTTACGATATTTGGAGATTTGGCTCAGGGAATTCACTCTTGCCGTGGGATAAAAAGCTGGGATCAAGTCAAACAAGACGTTTTTCCCGATCTTGACTGTAACTATTTAACACTCGAACAAAGCTATCGTACCACCATAGAGATTATGGATTATGCCAACGAAGTCATTAAAAAAGTGAAATCCACAGATATCCTCCTAGCGAAGCCTGTCATCCGCCATGGCACTCCTCCTTATATTATAGACTTTAAAAGTGTTAAAGATATGGTTCTCGGCATAGAGAGTTTGCTTGAAATTCAGCTTGCGAGTGGGTATAAATCAATCGCCCTGATCGGGAAAACTCTGAAAGAATGTCAACTACTCAAAAAAAACCTAACCAAATCCTATGAGATTTTACAGGGGGATGAAACCATATATGAAGGTCAAATCTTGATAGTACCTTCATATGTTGCCAAAGGACTAGAATTTGACGCTGTGTTTATTTTTAATATTCATGAAGACTATAGCGATGAGGAACTTGATCTTAAATTGCTTTACGTCGCCATAACCCGTGCTCGACATTGCTTGTACAGAATGAGTCTAAGCAAGTGATAGAGACGACCTGAATTCGAGTTTGTGACGCGTACTATAATAAGTATAAAAAGTGCTTCTTCTACCCTTTAGTAATACTAATCTGGTTAGTGTTATTCAAATTACAATACAATATTTTGTCAGTATTTAATTATCCCCATGGAAGTCTTAACTTGAATCCATTTGCTGCTCCTTTAAATGTAAATGGAAGAATTAATTTCGGAGAGATGAGAGATAATGTTATAATCTTTATTCCTTTTGGCTTGCTTTTGAATGTCAATTTCGAAAAAATTGGATTTTTACCTAAGTTAGCTTTAATACTGGTTTTTAGCCTTACTTGCGAATTAATTCAATTTATCTTCGCTATTGGGGCGGCAGACATAACAGATTTAATTACAAATACTTTTGGAGGCTTTCTTGGACTTACATTATATGGTTTAAGCCATAAATATATTAATAATAAAAAATTAGACAGAGTTATTATTTCTGTTGGTATACTTTTGCTCGTATTATTGTTCTATTACCGTATCCGTTTTTTGCATTTCATAAATATGTAATTCATGTTTAAATGTATCAATTCCAAGGGTAAAATGGTTAATCAACGGTCGTTAGTTGAGGCGGGATTTGTGTTTCAAGTCTGGAGTTGGAGTTCGCGAGGTAGTTTGATTATGAAACGCTGGTCGGGTTGATTCTTGATGCCTTCCATTTTGCCTCGGCAAATGCCTTTACGGAACGATCAATGTCTTCGTAAGTTGTTCGATAAGAAGAAACACTGATGCGAATAACTGTCTCATCCTCCCATTTTGCACCTCCACACCAACATTCTTTGGATTCTTGTATGTGCTTCAGCGTTTTTTCTGTTAGATCAGATTTCCCTAGGGAGGCCAATACTTGATTAAAACAAACTTCGTTTTTGATTGTAAAGCCGATCTCTTCCAGAGCCTTTGAAAAGTACAATGCTTTATGATGCAGGTCTTCTACAAGTTCCGAAATGCCCTTTTTGCCGAGAGATTTCATGGTTGCCCATAATTCAACGATCCTGGCCCTTCGTGACATATCCGATGTATATAACATTCCATCTCGATGATCACTATAAATGATATAAGAACCTGTCATATGAAGCGCTTGCACGAGTGAATCCCGGTTACGACATAGCACAATACCATTATCGTAGGGTGCATTTAACGTTTTATGAGCATCAACAGACCAAGAGTCAGCTAATTCAACACCTTTAGTAAGATGTCTCAGTTCTTCTGAAGCTGCCGCCCATAAACCAAAAGCTCCATCCACATGTACCCACGAGCCAGCTATTCTAGCCCTTTGACAGAGTGTATTAATATCATCAAAAGAACCTGAATTAACGTTTCCAGCCTGCAGAATTAAGAGAGTTCGGTTGTCAAGTTCCGGAACGTCGTCTACTGATATTCGACCTTGCTTATCTGCTGGAACTTTGATTATGCGCTCGCTTCCAAGTCCTAGGATGGAAAGGGCTTTATAAATTGTCGAGTGAGCCCCTTCTCCAAGTATGACACGAATTTCAGGTGCGCCGAAGAGTCCTTTTTTACCGACATCGTAGCCGAGTTGGTGTAATAAATGGTTTCTTCCAGCCGTTAATCCACAAAGCGTTGCAGTGGAACTTCCCCCTACAAATCCGGCAGCTGTGTTTTGAGGTAAATTGAAGAGATCAACAAACCATTTTTCACAAACCTCTTCCAAAACAGAAGCAATGGGAGAAATAACATATAAAGCAGCATTTTGATCCCAAGTGTCAGATAACCACTTTGCAGCCAGAGCAGCTGGAACAATACCGCCATTTACAAAACCAAAATAACGTCCGCCTGTTTGTGCAACGGTTGCAGGTGATCCATTATTGTGCAAACTGTCAAGAATCTCATAGGGATTGCTCGATTCCTCTTGGAGAGGTTCTTTGAAGATATTTAATCCCTCAAGAGCTTTCCTGCCAGGAAATACGTCTTGGTTGTTTTTCGAGGTGGTAATGATGTCTAACGAGTGGAATCCAACAATTAAGATAGGTAAGAGACCCCTTTATATTGCATTAGCAGACGCTTTGGAGTCAGACATTAATTCAGGAATTTTAAAGCCTGGTGATAAATTACCTCCTCAAAGAGAGCTTGCGGACCTTATTGGAGTAAATTTAAGTACAGTAACAAGAGCTCTTCGCGTTTGCGAGCTGAAGGGACTGATTTCTGGAGTAGTAGGGCGTGGAACGTTTGTAGCTGCTGACGTTAAAGTATCTTTATCTCTAATAAGTCAGGATAAAACATTGAATTTGATTGAAATGGGGCAAGTACTACCACTCTACGGTATCAACAAAGTTACTGCTAGAATGGTTAAAGATTCACTTCAAGACATGGATATGGAAAGATTAATTAGGTACTCTGAGCCAGCTGGTCATTTAAATCATAGAGTTATTGGAGCGGAATGGTTAAAGCGTTTTAACATTAATGCCTCTGCTGAGGAGATTCTCATTACACCTGGTTCTCAAAATGCAATAGCCATTTGTTTACTAACATTGTTTGATCCTGGAGACCGAATTGCAGTTGATTCCTTAACTTACCCTGGGTTAAAAACCCTAGCAGCTTTGCATGGTATTCGCCTAGTCCCTATCGAAATGACTAGTGAAGGCATGAGTCCACAAGGACTATTAAACGCATGCAAAAACGAGGGGATTAAGGGTATCTATCTAATGCCGGAAGTCCAAAATCCAACAACTATTTCCATGACACAAAACATCAGAGAGCAGATCGCTGATTTTATAAGGAAATATAATCTAATTTTGATCGAGGATAATGCTTATGGTTATACAGGTAATCTTGAAAGTGTTCCCATATCTGCTTATGTTCCAAATCAGGGAATCTATGTAGGAGGCACATCAAAACTCCTTGGACCTGGATTTCGGATTTCTTTTGTGCGAGTACCAGAACCTTATATCGAGTCAATGGAAAAAGGGTTGTTGAATACAACATGGATGGCTTCACCGATTACTGCAGAATTAGTAACACGTTTAATAGTAACAGGGAAGGCAGATGCCATCATGGAGGATAAACGGAAGGAAGCACGAAAAAGAAATGAGTCGGCATTAAAAATACTATCCGGCTACGATATAGTAAATAGACCCTGTGGTTTTTTTCAATGGCTAATTCTCCCGACAGGATGGCAGGGAAGAGAATTTGAACTGCTTGCACGCGAAGCTGGCGTACAAGTCTTTTGCGCAGAAAAATTTGCGGTTGGGAGTATTCCGGCACCTTCGGCTGTTCGAATCTCCCTATCCGGACCGGATACGATAGAAGAGTTGGAAAAAGGGCTTGATATTCTGAAAAAGGTTTTGCAAAAGGGTTATCAAAATCACACAATAATTATATAATTATGAATTCTATCGTGGCTTCTGCTTGGTGGAAGCTATGAGGAATTTGCAAAATTTTGCGTTTAACAGTTCCGTAGCGTCCTGACCACATTTATCGATTCAAAGTTGCACCTTGTGTCACACACCATCAAATGGATGAAAACGGGAGCTAAAATGTCATACTTCTAACTTATGACATAAGGCCAAATTACCTTGGCGCTTTACAATAAAAAGGGCCTAAAAAGATAATGCGGGAATCCGTACACGAACTTCGCATTGTTGGTGTATCAGCGACTGTGCGAAATTTGAAGACGATTAATAAGCTTACCACGTTAGCCAAAGCCATGGACTGACGCTCGTATGCCCATTATTCTTATTTTGTATTTGGTTACCATCGAAGTGAGCGCAAATCCAAAATGGTACCGTTGGTGGTATCCATTTATGTGATCGTTGGATGCCATTTTGGTACCCTTTGAAGTAAGTGAATCCAGTGTTTTTCAGGAGGAATACTATGTCAACATGATGATCGCCTGGTATTTCGCAACAGCCTTGGCTAAGCAGTACGAAGGCGCTGTGCCGTATATTCAGGAACAGCGTTTAGAGAAGTGGACGCACAACAAAGCTATCCAGAAAGCGGTTGAGAGCTACCGGATCGGCGACGAAGCAAAGGCGTACCTGCGGACTCTGAAAGTAAAATAAGGGCGGGCACGGAGCTCAATGAGCGGTAATGCGGAGACTTTAATCCGCGAACGTCAACAGGAGTATTACACCATATTGGCTGTTGCCGACAAAGCGGCGGATTCTACAGCTTTTGTTGAATTTATGCTCCGCGTGATCCGAGATGCTTTAAATGAGCTTATGCAAACCGAACAAGTTCGCGAGCAAGTTACCGATCAAGTCGAGCGCCTGATATCCGCCTTAGGCAGCGAAACGCTGTCCACAAAAGGCCTGCTCCCCTAATCTTCCTCCTTCAGCCCCGCGTTCAGATATTTCTGCATGATAGTTTTATACGCTATAAACGCTTCCTTATCTTGATCGGCGATATTTTTCAGCTCCCATTTCAGCTGCTTGATGGTTTTGTCCAGGGTCTCGCAGAGAAAGCCGATGTGGTTGGATCTCACCTTGAGCTGCGAGTTAAGAAAGTTCCTTTGCATCCTTTCGTAGCCCTGTTGGTTTGAGGTTTTTTTAAGCGATCCCACCTGATTCTCCAGCTCCTCGGTCGTTCTCTCAAGTCTTGTTTTGGTCTTCTGTAAGCCCTCTGTTTGGGTCTTCAGATTGTCGCGTTCTGCGGTCAGTTCGGCGATCTTAATGTCTTTGTTATCCAGGGTTGTCCGGAGGTCTGCGTTCTCCTGCAGGGCCTGGATTTTTTCCTGCTCAGCCTTTTTCTTATCATCCACCGCCGTTTGCAGTTCCCGGGCGCTCATGCTCTCGATATCCAGGTCTAAGATAAACTCAGCCCGCTCTTCCTCCGGCACTCCGAGGAGAATAAGCGCCTGAGAATAGTTTAGGTTCGGCATCGCCGGCGAGTCTGCGCCGGCGTTAAGGGAGAGGGGCTGTTTGAGGCTGTATTCTTCGTAGACGCGCATCATTTTTTGCGCCGTCCGCGGAGAATAGCTGACGGACTCTTCCAGCCACTTCAGCCACTCCCCATGCGGAAGCAGGTCTTTGGCCTCTTTGAGGAGCCTGCCGATCTCGACGGCGGCGGCAAGGTAGATCTTCCCGGTCTGGTATTTAATTGTGTTGATTTCAGCCGCGATTACAGGCGGCGTGCGTTCTGGTATTACATCGTGCATAAGAGCTTCAAAGCCTTTCATCCTGTTTGCTTTACTCACATATCCCCCAAAAACGAATACGTGTAGTCGTTTTTGGATTTATCTAAATATATCGGTCAGTAAAGGCAAAAAGCCGGTTTCCTCATCGTAAATTCCCAGTTCCTCTTTTAGAGCGCGCCGCAGAACCCGTGAGAAGTTGATATTGTTTTCTTTCCCCAAAGCTATTAACCATTTGGGCAAAGTTACGATCTTCTTGACAGATTTGTTATCAAGCGCCTGCCGCACTACCAGCATATCGACCTCTACAGTAATTATTTTAGCGTCCTCCGGCTTCACTATACTTGAGGGATCGGACGCTTCAGGGATTGCTATATGCTCCTCTTCCATATGATATAAACGAAACCCCAAGTTGATCCAAGCATTACATGAAGCGTCTTGCAGATTTTCTCCGTTTGTGATAACTTCCGGCAGATCGGGGAAAACAACAACATATCTGCCGGTTGATGGATGCTGCTCGACAACAGCCGGGAAAACATAAGTTTTCATTATAATTCATCCTTTTTTCAGTAATACAGTTCTTGTACAGTATATGGACATAGGGAAGAATGTGCTACTTGTGGTGCAGACCGGAGGAATCCTGCGCCAGGCAGACACAGGGGACGGTTCTTGCGTGTTATTAGCGATTGTAAATATTCAGCAGTCTGGCAAGGGGTAACCGTTGAAAGTGATCAATATAAATACCGCATTGATTAAATCAACATGCACGTTTTTGAAGATAAACCATACTATGGTAATCCTGCTGAGGGGTGTTTTTTGCCCCGGCAGGTTACTGACGAATGGATGCAAAATATTTCGAGGGAAATGTTTTGGGAGGTCTTAATTTGCTGAACAAAGCGATTGAAATTGAGAAAACGAACTGCTTCCGGGCATCAGTGAAGTCATAAACGAATCGTTACCGCAGGGCGCGGAGCAGACAGCTGCCGATCGGAGCTTTATGCAGACGGCGACGACCTTAAGACGCGCCTGGTCAAATACAGCGAGTATGAAGTATCAAATAAGAAATAGACGTATTATATGCGATATTGGAAAAGGCGGAGGAGGCAAAAAAAATGGCTGAAACAACCATGACATCCGGCAAGGCTGGAATTAAAAAGCGGATTATTATGATTGCCAAAAAACCCAAAATGTTGTTCCCTTCTTTACTTGCCGTTGTTTTGATTATTGCCGTCGCGGTAGTTTGTACCTTTACGGGTGGAAAAACAGATCTTGACAATGCCTCCTTGCGGGGCGAGTACTTCGATTTCGCTGTTCATAACCGCCTTGACTATGTGCCCTTCTTTGAGGAGGGTAACGCGCCCACGGACATCGGCGAATATCTTTTCTACGCATTTGCGATAAACCCTGACAACCAGGGCAACGGCAAGGATGCCATGACCCGTGATTATGTGGAAAAGGTCATTTGCGACCGCTTTGAGGCTGGAGATATCTCCGGTGCATCCATGATCATAAACTCCCGTTGGGACTATAACGGTATGGAATACACGGCAGTTCCTGCGAGCATAAATGATAAACCGATTTACGTACTCAAAAGCATAGATAGTGCTGTCGAAAATGACCGCACTGTATACACCGTCACCATGGATTACTGCGCAACCAAAGAGTATTCCTTAAACGCCGGGCAGTGGCAGGAGATCCGCACCGCCGTCGTCGCGGGTGATTATAGCGCGCTCACCGTGGTTCGTACGGAATCTTTCCGCTATTATGTGGACGAAACCACCGGAGAGCCTGTTTTTCTTTCCCATTCGGCATCGCGGCCGCTTTCCGACTACATTAAAACAGCAGTGCGGATGAACTACCGCCACATAGGCTGGGAGAGCTACACGGTGAATGAGATAAGTAAGGATAGGATAGACTTTGTCGCGGACGCGATCATTGGCGCACTGCCTGAAACTCTTGACCTGACGGCGGCCCAGATTGACAACGAAAGCATTGCCCACGATTATTGGGAACAGGGCTCCTGCATTGAGCTTGTCTTTGACGGGAACGACGATCTAAGCTATACGCTTCGCGGCGATATCAAGCAGTCCTATCCGTGCGACAGGATGCTTGTCTGCTTCACAAAAAGTGAAAATGTCCTGTTTCTCTCAACCAATGGAGTCTATACCCATACGATAGGGCCGCTTAATGCTGCAACCCTTGCGCCCGTTTACGACTGGCTGCGCGGCGGCATGGAATTTGTCGGTTACATGGGACTTAGCGGAGCGGAAATCCTGGGGCAAAAAATTACCGTACACAGGAACGAGGATTTGCAGCAGCTCCCACAGGGATACGACATGAGGCCGATCGAGTCCGCTATGAGCTGCAGCTTGGCTTTCTATCAGGCAGCGCATTTTCGGTGGAACGAGATGATTGACAGGCTCGCCACAGACGGATTAAAGGCAGAAATCCAAAAATGGAATAATAACAACCCTTCGGAGGCTAATGACCTTATGCAGCTTAGTGCCATCACCTTCAAAGCCTTCCCCGTTTCCGTCTCAGAGCCGACCTTCTCCGAAAATGACCCTGACCGGCTTACGGTTTCGCTCGGACTTGACGAAAAAATGTCCGCAGAAGTCGAGCTTGTAAAAGCAAGTGACGACAACATCCTTATAGACGGTTTTGAACTCATAACAGTGGGTACGCCCGGATTGGAAGCCTGGGAAATCAGTATGCTTGGGAACCTGGGATATGGCAGTATGAAGGAGATCGAGGCGCTTTCGCAGGACCAAATCAAAAAAATCTTTGCACCAGGCGCCCTTCTTGACGGAGCTCCCGCGTTCATGCCTGACGAATCGCAGCGCGCAGAACTCTCGGCGTATAATATTACGGAAGCTCAAAGCGGTATACTCGGGAACCTAGGGTATCGCTATGAGGAAATGTTGAAGCTTTCATCAGAAGAATTCAATTTTATCTTTCCAAACTATGAGCTGTGGGATAAACTGAAAGCAAAAGGATATGATACGAGATTCCTGCGAAGGCCCGGAGCGCTTCAGCACGCCGGGTACGACAGTTTCAAGGCCTTGATCAGAGAAGCCTTGGTGAGATAAAACAAAGGGCGATACACCCGTGGATAATAAAACCAAAAACCGAGGAAGGGTAACCATGAAAATTCAAAACGAAAAAATAGACAGATATGCCGTATTACGATGGTTTCATGTTATGCTAATCATCGTATCAGCCGTTCTTATTTTCGGCGGTTGTTCAGGAGGAACAGCCACAAATTCGGAACTTGAGAATGAGGAACTTCGATCCAGGGTGAAAGAACTTGAACAAATAGCAGATGAAAAAGATGCTCAGATCAAACGGTATGAAAAAGAATACGAGCTCCGCAATACCTTGGATATTAAAGTGCGAAAACTGCTTTCCGCGTTAAATTCGGGCATATTCAGTGAAACTGAAAAAGAACTATTAAATGATACCATAGTGGTGAA
>DOPS01000041.1:0-2337 GCA_003512645.1 Desulfosporosinus sp. | reverse complement strand
ATTGAGAACACTTCCGGTTGGAAACTTGCTGACATAGGAATAGATAGATAAAGTAAGCAACAAAGGAAAAAAGCTTACATAACAATTCCTCTTGACAATTGGGTCTATAAAATGTAGACTCAAACATAAAGTCTACATTTTATAGACCCGGGAGGAACCATACATGAACGATTACAAGTTCGCGCCAAGCGAAGAGAAATTCGCCGCTTTAATCTGGCGGCATGAACCCATCTGTTCCGGCGATTTGGTAGTATTGTGCGCCAAGGAATTCAGTTGGAAAAAGTCTACAACTTATACGGTGCTAAAAAAGCTGTGTGCTAAAGGTATTTTCCAAAACGAAAATGCCATCGTATCCTCCCTGATAAAAAAAGATGAGTTTTACGTAAGGCAAAGCCAACGTTTTGTAGAGGATACTTTCGGAGGCTCGCTGCCCAAATTCCTTATAGCCTTTATCGGCGGCAAAAAGCTCAGTGACCGCCAGGCTGAAGAACTGAAAAAGCTGATCGATGAGCACAGAAGTTAATCTTATGTGGTGCTATACGATGTTTCCTATAATTCTGAATATGAGTCTTACTGCAGGGATTGTTATCGTTCTGGTGCTGCTTGCCCGTTTGCCGCTGAAAAAAGCACCGAGAGTATTTTCCTATGCGCTGTGGGCAGTCGTCTTATTTCGGCTTCTCTGTCCCATATCGTTTTCCACGGACTTTTCGCTCTTGGGCATCTTTCATTCTCCAGCCGTAACCAACGGCAGCATCACCTATATCTCCACCGATATCGTTCACACGGCAAACCCACAGGTGGATTTGCCCCTTCCAGATATCAGCCAAGTCATCAATGAAACCCTGCCCCAGGGTGATGAGCAGATAGTTGCCGACCCGCTGGAAGCACCCATGGCGATTGCTACGTTCCTGTGGCTTTTCGGCATCGCGGCGATGCTGATTTACAGTATTGTTTCGGTACTGATTTTGAAAAACCGCCTGAAAAGCGCTCGGAATGTCGAGCAGAACATCTATGAGGCTGATAACCTGAAAACACCCTTTGTGCTTGGCATTTTCAAACCGAGAATTTTCATTCCTGCCGGACTGACGACAGAGGAAAAAAACTATATCATCCGGCATGAGCAGACGCATATCCGCAGGCTCGACCATATTATAAAGCCTTTTGCATTTATGGTTCTGAGCCTTCATTGGTTCAATCCTCTGGTGTGGATCGCCTTCGTCCTTATGAGTACAGATATGGAACTTTCCTGTGATGAGAAAGTGATCAAGGAAATGGGCGGCGAGATCAAAAAGCCTTATGCCGCTTCGCTTTTATCCCTTGCAACCGGAAAGCGCATCCTGAATGGCAGCCCGCTTGCCTTCGGAGAGGGCAACGTGAAGGGCAGAATCAAAAATGTGCTTAACTATCGAAAACCCAGGTTTTGGATGATGGCTGTGGCAGTCGTCGCCGTAATCGCCCTTGGAATTGGCCTGCTGGTGAACCCTGTTGACGATGAGCCTGATTTGTCATTTTTGAACCCCGGTAATCTAATTGCTCTTATTTCCGAGATTAAGCAAATCAAAGTCACTTCGGCTGAATATGGCGAAACATATGTTTCGGGTTCCGAACTGGCTAAATGGCTGGACAATGCTGAAAACGACTGGAGCAAAAAGCTCATAACCCCGACCGAAGAACCGGAAACCACGATTGCAGTGTTTATTCCAGATGCCATTGACCATAGTATTTGCTTTTTTGCTTCCGATCCTTCCCTTGCCCTTGTGGTGTATGGCGATGAGAAACGATATTACAATATTCCAGAAGAGGATTACGAGGCTATGGAAGAAGTAACGTTATTGGGAAGTAGGCATGTTCAGAACATAGTACTGACCGACTATAAGGATAGAAAGGCCGCCGCCTCCGTTACCGTCACGGATACGGATGCTATTAAGCGTATGTCGGTTATGGTTTTGAAAGGTGATAAAGAAAACAGATACGCTGTTGACGATATACCTCTCGTGTCTAACTATATTCGAATCGATTTCAAGCACTTTGAAGATAGTCAGACGATAACGTACTATGTTTACAGCCAAGATGAAAAGAGCTATATTGAGAAGCCCTACAGCCGCATCAATAAAATCAACTCGGCAACGATGCAGGCCATCACGGCTATCCTTTCCGGCGAAGACAATGGAACTCAGTCCGGTCTTACCTTCATCAGCACGGAAACAGACCTCATCAGGCTCGGAACAATCGCCTTTGATGCATATATAGCAACGTTAACGAGCGACAACATGCTGGTCAGCGACCGGATCGCATCTTGTCAGCTCAACGACATCTCTGTTCTGGCCGGCAATATCA
>DOPS01000318.1:0-30385 GCA_003512645.1 Desulfosporosinus sp. | reverse complement strand
AGTGACCTTTAAGGGCGACTAACAGTCGCACATCTGATGTACTTAATGGATGTCGTGCTCCAAAGGCTCGCGGATGTTTGATACGAAAGTATTAACCCTAGTAGCTGAATCCTGTGATGCTACCACTTTGTTTAGTCGGCAAAGTGAAGATACTGGGCAAATGTATAGAATTGTTCAGTTTTTAGAAACCAGGGGTAAACGTGTTACAATTATCAATTTTTCTGGAAAATGCTAAAGGACGATTAGCTGAGGTCATCAGCCTCTTAGCTGAACTAAAGGTAAATTTAAGGGCCCTGTCGCTAGCCGACACCAAAGATTATGGAGTGTTACGGATTATCGTGGATGAACCTGAAGTGACAGCGGAGAAATTACGTGAACGAAAAGTGGTTGTTTCCTTGACCCCGGTATGGGTTCTAATGGTCCCAGATCGCACGGGTGGATTAGCTGAGGTACTCAATCTGCTCGTCCAACAGGATGTGATCGTGGAGTATATGTATGCGTTCGTTGAGGCGAAGGAGCAGAAAGCTCAAGTTGTTCTGCGAGTTCAGGACAAGGAGATCATGGAAAAGGCCGTGAGGATGCTTAATTTGCCTGTAAGTTAGGGGCGGAAGAAACAAGGTCTTAGTTAATACATTGAACTCTCTGTGGGAACGTCCCTAATTGTGAGAGAAAAATAAAGCAAGAGGCTCTTGCGTACATAGAGCCTCTTGCTTTATTTTGTTATTCTATTTGCCTTAATTGCTTTCCTATTTCTTCCCAGGGCTTGAAGTTTTGATGTGCTGAGATTGCCCCTGAAGTACGAGGTTTAGGGTTATCCCAACGATGGTCGCCCAAGCTACTCCGTGTTCTTTCAACCCAATCCCGAGCGCGAAGATGACGGAAGCGATGATGAGGTTTTTAGTATCAGAAAAATCAACTTTAGCTTCAATAAGAGTACGTAATCCTGCTGCGCCGATCATACCGAAGAGGAGGATTGTGACCCCGCCCATGACGGATATGGGGATGGACATGATAGCGGCTTGTAAAGGGTTAATCATACTGAAGATTATTGCTAGGATTGCGGCAATCCAGATGTTGAAGGTGCTGTATACTTTTGTTACGGCAAGTACCCCTATGTTCTCGCCATAGGTGGTGACAGGAGGACCACCGAGGAAGCTGGCTACGGCGGTAGCTAAACCATTACCGAGGAGGACTCGATGAAATCCGGGTTTTTTTATGGGGTCGGAATGAGTAATGTTTCCTAGAACGATCATATGTCCCAAATCTTCAATGATCGTAACCAAAGCTAGAGGAGCCATCACTAAAATTGCCATTTTATCTAGGCTGGGCAGTTGGAAATCGCTTCCCATTGCGACGGGGAAAACGAATAGTTGGCTAAAGGAGGCATAGAAGGGTTTTAAATCAACAAGGCCCATGACCGTTGCAACGATATAGCCAGCCACAATGGCCACAAGGATCGGGATAATCTTTAGAAAGCCCTTAGCATATACGGAAAGAAAAGCTGCAACAGCTAAAGTGAAGGAGGCAATATACCAATTGGCTGATGCCATGTCTACGGCTACTGGGGTTAGGCTTAAGCCGATGATGGCAACGACTGGCCCAGCAACGATAGGGGGAACAATAGTATGAATCCATCGGGTTCCAAAGGCAGCCATAAGAAGATATAGGATAATATACACCAAGCCGACAGCTAAAACTCCACCCATGGCTCCTGCAGTATTATTACTCTGAACAAAGGTGGTTAAAGCTGCAATGTAGGCAAAAGATGAACCAAGATAGGCAGGAACCTGACTTTTTGTTAATAATAAGAATATAATGGTACCTATCCCTGAAGAAAGGAGAGCCACTGACGGGCTGAGACCGGTTAAAAATGGGACAAGGACTGTGGCACCAAACATAGCAAAGACATGTTGTAGGCCGAGAGGGATCGCCTGGGCAAGGGGGAGTTTCTCGTGAATTTGAACTTCTGTAGACATAGAATAACCTCCTCTTTCTTAAACAAAAAACCTCTTCCCTGCCCGCAAGCAAGAAAGAGGTGTCCATGTCAACTCATGGTTCGCCATTCCCTTCTTAGTCTCACGGGACTAATTTAAAGGTGCAAGATTTAACTTTATTGAGCATATCATAATTCGTTCCATTTTGACAAGGGTATAAATAAACTGTGTCATAAAATTGTTGAGTTAAACTTATTATTTATAGGAGAAAGAATGTGATAAAAATGTAATGTGCGCGTGAATTTGGTATAATGTATTGACCAATCTTGACATTAGCGTATTGATGATTCTTCAATAAGGAGGCGTGTGATGTTTCGCTATGCTGAAGTCCTGATTGATGTAGCAAATCGGCGCCTGGATCAAAGTTATCATTATATAATTCCTGAGTATCTTAGTTTAAGGATCGGAATGAGAGTTGTCGTCTTTCTCCAGAACCGCAAAATACAAGGGCTCGTCGTGAATGTCACCAATGATCTGCCAATGGAACTGGAAAATATCACTCTTAAACCAGTGATTGAAATTATTGATGAGGGAAGTCTTGTTCCGCCGGAACTCATTGAACTGGCTCATTGGTTAGCCCAAACGACCATTTGTTCAGTTGCTCAAAGCTTACATACGGTTTGGCCGCTTCTTAAAGGAAAGATGGATGAGTGGATTATTCTCATTGCCTCGCTTGAGGATTCAGATGTACAGGCTTTAAAATGGCTGGATACGGAAGCTTATCGAGCAATTACAGTGCTGAATAGAGCAAGGAGTAAGGCTATTTCCCTAAAAGTCTTTTTAAAGAGAGCAGATATTTCTGGTGAGACACTCGATAAACTCCTCCACCAAGGTTGGGTGAAAAAAGAAACGCGTTTTGTGTCCCCTCATGGAGCAGGTACAACATCGCCAGTAGCTCATAAACAGGATAACGCTTTTCCTGAGGGAAACGAGGTCAAAGATCAGCGTTTTCCTAAGGGTAGAACCTATGAATTAACGTTGGAGCAAGCTGCAGCCGTGAGGAATGTGCTTACAGCTCTGGCAGAAGAGTCGTCTCAAACTATCTTGTTGCATGGTGTGACGGGCAGTGGAAAGACCGATGTTTACCTTGAGTTAATTTCTCAAGTATTAGCTCAAGGTGGAGATGCCATTCTTTTGGTACCCGAAATTTCCCTGACCTCTCAAGTAGCCCGATATTTCGAAACCCAATTTGGGGAGCAAGTTATTATCTTGCACTCGGGTTTACAACCGAGAGAAAAAATGAAAGCCTGGCAGGATATTTTGTCAGGGCGGAAACGAATTGTTATTGGGGCACGTTCTGCAGTGTTTGCACCTTTGCCACACTTGCGTCTGATTATTTTAGATGAAGAACATGATAGCGCTTATAAACAAGATGAGAATCCAAAATATCTCGCACGAGATGTTGCCCGTAAGCGGATGGAACAGAGAAAGGGTGTTGTCTTGCTGGGGAGTGCTACCCCTTCTCTTGAAGCCTATGCTGCAGCCCAATCAGGTAAAATCCGCATGCTGACCATGTCCTCACGGATCGGAGCCAGTGTTTTGCCAACCGTCGAAATCGTCGATATGCGTATGGAACTGCAAACGGGAAATCGGAGTATGTTTTCCCTGTCATTACAGCAGAAACTGCAGGAAAGACTGGCTCGGGGTGAGCAAACGATGCTTTTCCTGAATCGCCGAGGGTATTCAACCTTTGTGATTTGCCGAGAATGTGGGTATGTGGTCAGTTGCCCTAATTGTGATATTGCTTTGACCTATCATACTCAAGGGCAGGCCATGCGCTGTCATTATTGTAATCATCATGAGCTGCCCCCTCATACATGTCCGAATTGCGGCAGCCGCTATATCCGTTTTTTTGGGCAGGGGACTCAGCGAGTCGAAGAGGAACTACAGGTTTTATTACCAGAGGTTGCTATTTTGCGTTTGGATTTTGATACGACACGATCTAGAGAAGCCCATAGAGAGATATTAGAAAGCTTTCGTCGACAAGAAGCCGCGGTTTTAGTAGGGACTCAGATGATGGCCAAAGGCTTAGATTTTCCGAATGTCACATTAGTAGGGGTCATAGCGGCAGATCAAACCCTCAATATGCCGGATTTTCGGGCTAGGGAACGAACGTTTCAACTATTAACTCAGGTTGCCGGTCGAGCGGGTCGAAGCATCAAACCAGGTGAGGTTGTGGTTCAAACCTATTCTCCAATGGATGGTGCAGTCGTGATGGCAGCTCAGCATGATTACAAGGGGTTCTTTTGGGAGGAGATTCGCTATCGCAAAGAGCGCAAGTACCCACCTTACACCCATATCATTCGGGTTTTGCTGCTTCATGACAAGGAAGATCGAGTTATTAAAGGGGCAAATGATTTGGGAGCTTGCTTGCTGCAAGGACTGCAAGATCCTAAATTTGAAAACACTGGCTTAGATATTTTAGGACCTTCTCCTGCTGTATTGTCCAGGCTTAAAAATCAATGGAGATGGCAGATATCCGTCAAAGGAGCTCGGCAAGACGTGCTAAGAGCGTTCTTGCATCAAGGAGTTCAACAATTTTTTAAAACTCCTGCTAGCAATGGAATAGTTTTGAACATCGAAGTCAATCCTTTATCTATGTAAGTAAGTCAATTGCAGTGAATTAATGGGTTTCAGCGGACATAGATGTGAAAGTCCAAGAATCTGAGGCGAGTGTCCAACGGGGCTAAGTGATATATGACTAAAATACAATAGGATCAACGAAAGGGGTTAGTGGAAATGGCTGTGTATCAGATTGTAGAAATAGGTGCGGATGTACTGCGTGAAAAGGCAAAAGAGGTAAAAGAAATTAATGCGTCGATCATAAAACTTCTCGATAATATGATGGATACGATGGAGGATGCCGAAGGAGTGGGGATAGCTGCTCCTCAAATTGGAGTCTCCAAGCGAGTGATTATTGTTAAAGTGGAGGATGTGGTAGTGGAACTCGTTAATCCAGTCATTTTGGAAAAAGAGGGAGAGGCCGTCGCAGAAGAAGGATGCCTTAGCATACCGAAGATGACAGGAGATGTTGTGAGGGCTGCAAAAGTTCGCGTCCAGGGTTTAAATCGTCAAGGTGAAATGTGTGATATTTATGCAGACCGTTTATTAGCTCGCGCTTTACAACATGAGATTGATCATCTTGAAGGAATATTATTTGTCGATGTTGCTAAGAAAACGTATCGAAGCTAGCGGCGAGGAGCGTTTTTTTGCTGTGTTAACCCGTGCGAAGACAGTGTCTTATTCTGCCGTGATAACCCGTGCGAAGACGGTGTCTTCGTGTTCTGCACGCGTCTGCACGTTACACCGCTGACGAGCTGGACGGTTCACGAGCGCGTCCGAACCTCTGGGCATTCTGGCCGTATGCTATGCCATCCTTGGCGCATACGGCACTAGGAACATCGTGTTCCGTCGCATGTGCGCCGCTCCATGCCATCCTTGGCATCGCGGCATCAGTCCATCCATGGACAAGTCCCTGCGGCGCGCTACGGGGCACGAACCGTCAGAGCTCGTCTGGATCGCGTCTCTACTGAAGCATCCGCTTTGCAGAAAACGCTCCTCTGGGGTAGGGCTACGGAGAACGAATGTAGTCGCGCGGCAGAAAGGCGCTCCTCGGGCTTGGATTTCAGGTGAGGATTTCGAGCATCGATCATCGAATTCAGGACGCATCCGATTAGCCGAAAACGTTCCTTTGGGGTAGGGTTACTAAGAACGGATGTAGTCACTTGGTAGAAAGGCGTTCCTCGGGCCAGGTTGCGGACCTCGGACTACGAACTTCGCCGAAAGGAGAATTAGTATGCGGTTAGTTTTTATGGGTACACCGGATTATTCTGTACCGAGTTTGCGGGCCTTGGTGAGAGAGGGACATGATATTGTCGGTGTCTTTACTCAACCTGATCGACCAGCCGGACGAGGAAAGAACTTAAAACCTAGTTCCGTAAAAGTTGCTGCTCAGGAATTAGGATTGTCAGTTTTTCAACCTTTAAAAATAAAAACACCTGAGGAAATTCAATTGCTAAAGGATCTGGCCCCAGATAGTATTATTGTTGTTGCTTACGGACAGATTCTATCCAAGGATATTTTACAGATCCCTTTAAAAGGGTGTATTAACGTTCATGCTTCTCTACTTCCTGCTTACCGGGGGGCTGCCCCTATTCATTGGGCGCTGATGAAGGGGGAAACCCTAACAGGAGTAACCACGATGTTGATGGACGAAGGCTTAGATACGGGGGACATGTTGCTGAAACGAGAAATTGAAGTTTCTGAAGAGGCAACCACAGGCGAAATTCATGATCAATTAGCGACTTTGGGAGCGGAACTGCTGATAGAAACGTTGCAGGAGTTAGAATTGGGAAGATTAATTCAGAGACCACAAACAGGTGAAACAAATTATGCTCCCCTCCTGAAACGTGAACACGAACGCCTAGACTGGTCACGTAGCGCTGTTGATCTTCATCATCAAATCAGGGGTTTAAATCCTTGGCCGGGAGCCTACACGACCTTCAGAGGGGAGAATCTTAAGATTTGGCGAAGTGCTCCTTTTCTGACCGTCGAAAAGAGTTCGGAACTAACAACTCCGGGACAAATTATCCAACTCAGCGGAGATGGTTTGCTGGTGCAGACAGGGGAAGGAATCTTGCGGATTTTGGAAGTCCAACCAGCAGGAAAACGTAGTATGCCTGCCAAAAGTTTTTTCATGGGTCGACACGGTGAGGCTGGAGAACAATTTGGGAAAATAGATTAGTGGACTCTTCAGTAAAGCTGGTTTTGGAGACAACAGTGGGTATCTACCCCCTCGTTGTAGCAAAGCCTAAAAAACGCCCATATATTAAGGGGCTGCTAGAAAGTAGATAATACGGAGGTGTTATAATGTTTTTTTGGGATGATACTATGGTTCTCTTAATTCCTGCCATCTTACTCTCCCTATTTGCGCAATATCGAATTTCTTCGTCTTTCAAAAAGTATTCGAAAATCCGTTCAGAGGCAGGGCTGACTGGGGCGCAGGCTGCCCGGGAGCTCTTGAACAGTGGTGGATTATACGATGTGCGAGTAGAACCGATCGGAGGTCGTCTTTCCGACCATTACGATCCAAGTACCAGGGTTATTAGGCTTAGTGAGGACGTTTATCATGGCAACTCACTTTCCTCTGTAGCAGTAGCCGCTCATGAAACAGGCCATGCCTTGCAACATGCCTCAGGATATTTTCCGATGCAACTTCGATCAACCTTTGTTCCCGTGGCTAACTTCGGCAGTGGAGCGGGCCCGATCTTGATCATGGTGGGTCTTTTCGTGCCAAGCGTAGACTGGCTTCTACAGCTGGGAATCTTGGCGTTCACCTTTGCGGTAATTTTTCAGTTGATTACACTGCCGGTAGAATATAACGCCAGCAGTAGAGCGATGTCACTTCTTCAAGAGAGAGGTATGCTCGGAGGGAATGAATTGGGCGGTGCCCGTTCGGTGTTAAATGCTGCGGCCCTAACTTACTTGGCGGCTGCTCTGGCTGCGGTTCTTCAGTTAGTAAGATTCATTCTAATTGCGCGGGGGAGAAGCGATGATTAATCTAACAGCCCGAAGCATGGCCGTGCAGATGTTAACTCGAGTTGAGGTCGAAGGGGCTTATGCCAATCTTTTATTACAAAACAATATTGGCAGGCTAACGGATTCTAGAGACCGACAATTTGTGACCTTATTAGTCAATGGCACGCTCAAACATAGACTCACCTTGGATTATGCTTTGCGAAGGTATTTAAGCAAGCCAATGTCAGTACTTCCCCATGAAGTCAGGGCAATTTTGCGGATTGGCGCTTTTCAATTGCTTTATGCCGATAGGGTTCCCCCAGCGGTTGCAGTCAATGAAAGTGTAGAATTAGCCAAAGGTTACCCGAAGTATACAGGGCTGGTAAATGTAGTCTTACGAAAAGTAATGAGTACTGCCTGGGAGTTTCCCTGGCCGGATTCCAAGCGCGAAACTGTGCGCTATCTTTCCGTGCGTTATTCGCATCCTGAATGGATGATTCAGCGTTGGCTAAAACGTTGGGGTCAAGAGGAAACAGAAGCCTTATGTATAGCTAATAATGAACCAGCTCATACTTGGATTCGGACAAACACTTTAAAGATCTCACGTGAGAATTTAAGAGATCGTCTTATCGAGGAAGGAATCACGGTCGAATTAGGAACTCGGATCCCTGAGAGTTTGAAAATTCAAAACTTTAGTGCACTCGATCGACTTGAGAGTTTCAAGGAGGGGTTATTTACCGTTCAGGACGAAAGCTCGCAACTAGTCGCTCATGTCCTTAATCCTCAACCTGGGCAACATGTGTTGGACGCTTGTAGCGCTCCTGGTGGGAAGGCAACTCACTTAGCTCAGCTGATGGAGGATAAAGGGGAAATTCTGGCCTTTGATATCCATTCGCACAAACTTGACCTCATTCAACAATTAACCCAAAGGCTGGGGATCAAAATCATACAACCTCAGCTAGGGGATGCTCGGGACTTGCCCGGTGTAAGACTCGGCTCCCAACAGCGCGTATTGGTGGATGCTCCGTGCTCTGGTTTGGGGGTTTTGCGACGCAGGGCCGACCTGCGTTGGCAAAGGGAGGAAGAGGATCTAAAAGAGTTCCCTACCCTTCAATTAGCCATCTTAGAACGGGCAGCGTCTTGTGTGGACGTTGGAGGAGATTTAGTCTATTCAACCTGTACGACGGAACCGGAAGAAAACTTTGAATTGGTCAAGAGGTTTCGCTCCGGACATCCGGAATTTGAACCAGTCAACTTGGCAGAAAGCTTACCCTTTGAACTTGAGAATCCGCGAGATATTCAACAGGCGAATAAAGGAATGCTTCAGATCTTGCCGAATCGTCATGAGATGGATGGGTTTTTCTTAGCAAAATTTCGCCGTACTAGTTAAAAAGTATTAACTTCTTTACAGGGAAGTTTAATTGGATCGAATTGGGTGAATAATATATATTATGGAAATTATTGAGTTGCGCGGTTGTTTAGAAGATGAGTTGATAGAGATCTGTCGAGAGTTGGGTATAAAACAATTTCGAGGGACTCAGTTATTTCAGTGGGTGCAGCAAAAAGCAGTGCTTACCTGGGATGAGATTAGGAACATTAGCAAGAGTGACCTGCAAACGTTAAGATCCAGAATGCATCTATATTCTTTGAAACATGTGCACGAACAGCGTTCAAAGGATGGCACGCGCAAGTATCTATTCCGTCTTGAAGATGGAGAGATGATTGAGTGTGTTCTCATGGATTATTCGCGCAAATCAGCGCGGGATCGGCATACGGTCTGTGTTTCCACTCAAGTTGGATGTGCGGTCGGATGCACATTTTGTGCGACTGGATTAGAAGGCTTCCGCAGAAACTTGAGTTCGGCTGAGATCGTGGGGCAAGTTCTGGATATTACCCATCTGGTCAGGCAGGAAGATCCGGATTTCCAGGTGACCAACATTGTCTTTATGGGGATGGGGGAACCACTTCTTAATTATGATCATGTCCTAAAAGCAATCAAACTTTTGAATCATGAGCAAGGACAGGCCATTGGCATGCGCCGGATGACGATTTCAACCTGTGGGGTTGTACCCCGAATTATTCAATTGGCAAAGGATAATCCCCAAGTGGGTTTGGCAGTATCCCTTCACGCAGCACAGGATGAAATTAGGAATAATTTAATCCCCATGAATCGTCGTTATCCACTGGCTCTCCTGATGGAAGCCTGTCGTGAGTACTCACGAATCACGCATCGTCGGATTACCTTCGAAGTAGCCTTGACTGCAGATAATACGAGGCGGGAGGAAGCTGCGGCCCTGGCCAGATTACTAAAGGGACAATTAGGACACGTAAATTTAATTCCGGTAAATCCGGTGGAGGGTACTGGGATGGAGCGTCCCAATTCTGAGAAGATAATGGAGTTTACCCAAGTGCTGGAAGATGCCGGGATAGCCGTATCGTCACGTGAAGAGCGGGGGGCTGACATTAATGCAGCTTGTGGACAACTTCGTCGACTGTGGGAGGGTGATTAGTCATGAGCCTATTGGCCCGATTTGAGGGGATGGCCGAATTTCTTTTTACCGAAGCATTTAAAAAAGGTGCAACCCGGCTTCAACCTGTAGAAATTGCTAAAGAACTTGTGAAGGCAATGCTTAAAAATAAGCAAGTCAGTATTTCACAGGTTTATGTTCCGAATATCTACCGGGTCTATCTCCATTCCAGTGATTGGGGGCCAATAGCCAGTTTCGGGGATGCGTTTTTGATTGAACTCTCAAAATATTTATTTGCCGAAGCAGAGCGAAACGGCTATACATTTCTAACTAAACCTGCCGTTGAGTTACATGCGGATGAGACGGTCAATCCTAGACAGATGGTGATTGAAACTGATTTTGATGATTCAATCGTGGTCGACTGGGGAGATGATGAACTCAATGATCAAGGAGTAGAAACGGAAGATGCCCCTTCTAACCGATCGAATTGGAGAGAAAGTACGACTATTTTCCGAGAAAGTGTCAAGACAAACTTCCCTGCCGGGGATAAATCAGGGAGGAATTCCGAATTCTTTCTCGAAATTATTGAAGGTCCAGATATTGGACAGAAGTTCCCGCTCCAGGAGGCGGATCTTTATATTGGTCGTCATGGCCAATGTGATTTGGTACTTCATGATCCAGAAGTCTCACGTCGACATCTGAAGATCGCTTCGGGAGGAGAGAATGGTTGGTGGCTGGATGATTTGGGAAGCACAAACGGTTCCTTTGTGAATGGACAGCGAATTACACATCATACCACAGCTCCAGGGGACCGAATAAAAATCGGACAAAGTGTATTGGTCATACAAAGAGCCCCTTAGGCTCGATTTGGAGGATTGTATGCAATTTGTTTTAGTCATTGGACGACTCATTTTTGTCGCCCTTATCTATCTTTTTATCTTTCGTATTTTTACAGCGTTGTTGGCTGATCTTCAATTAAAGGGGATTTTCCAACGTTCTGTGCATGAGTTCGGGCGTTTAGAAGTCCTTACAGGAGGGGAATCTCTGGCAAGAGGGCGAATTTTTAGGGTAGATGCTAAAGGGCTGCGTTTGGGACGGGGAAAGCATAATGATATCGTTTTAACGGATCATTTTGCATCCATTGATCATGCTGTTTTCCGCTTGCAAAAAGGACAAACGATTGTGGAAGATCTGGGAAGTACGAATGGAACCTGGGTTAATGGAGAACAAATCCATTCTTCAGTGCAACTGGTTGCTGGAGACTATGTGAAAATTGGAAGTATTACCTTCCAATACTCGAGGTGGCAAAATGAGAGTTCTAAGCTTTAGTGAAAATGGGTGTGTCCGTAAAAACAACGAGGATTCTTTTCTGGTGATATCCTCGGCAGGGCTCTATGCAGTAGCCGACGGCATGGGAGGGCATCAGGCGGGAGAAGTAGCATCTTCGACTGCCTTGCATGAATTGGAAAAAATAGTTCCTCAACTTGCCAAGCTTGAAGAGCAGACTTTGGAAAAAGGGTTGACTGAGGCTTTTGCTCAAGCAAATCAAGTAATTTATGAAGCCTCAACCAACCAACCCGAGAATGCCGGAATGGGAACAACCCTGACGGTATTACTGATTTGCAACAGCGAAGTCGTGATTGCTCATGTTGGAGACAGTCGAGCTTATTTATGGCGCGATGAGGTATTAACGCTCTTAACAACCGACCATTCCCTCGTCGGTGAACTGGTGAGGTTAGGTCAGATCTCCCTTGAAGAAGCAAAAAAACACCCTCAACGAAATGTGTTGATGCGGGCAGTAGGCGCAGACCCAAGCGTAGAGGTGGATTGTCAGACTATGGGTTTGCAAACAGGAGATGTTTTCCTGCTGTGCACGGATGGTTTCTCCAATATGATCAGTGACCAAGAACTCACTGAAGAATTTCTAGAACCGGGCGCTTGGGAAGAACGATTGGAGAAATTACGACAGGTTACACTTGAACGAGGTGCCCCAGATAATTTCACAGCTTTATGCTGTATTATGGAGTGAGCCAATGATTCTGAGTTTGACCTCGCGTGTTTTAGTTTTAGGAATGATGTGGCTGGGACTTAGCCTATTGAAGTGGGACGGCGCTATGAGCCCCCTCTTTTGGCAAGCGCTGATCTTTACGGCTATTGTCCTTGTGGGGAGCTTAATGGAACAACTCTTCCATTATCAAGGGGACCCCTATATATTGCCTGTCGTCCAAGCCATCATGGCCTTGGGTCTTGTATTTGTTGTACGAGTTAATCCGGGGGTTGCCTTGCACCAATTCTGGTGGGCGAATATCGGCTTGTTGATGTTTTACACAGTTCTATGGGCAATCCGTGATTATCGATCCTTCGGAAGGTTTAGATACATTTGGGGGCTTTTAGCGGTTGGGCTGTTGCTGGTGACTCTTGTGTTTGGGTCTGAGGAAGGTGGAGCGACGAGCTCGCTGAAGTTCTGGGGATTCGGGTTTCAGCCCGAAGAATTTGTTAAGCTGGCTCTGCTCTTATTCATGGCAACCTACTTAGTAGAAAATGAGGAATTGTTGCGCATAGGGACGGTGCAATGGGGACGTTTCTCTTTGCCTGATTGGCGAACTTTAGGCCCTTTCATGATCATGGTGGCCTTCGTTCTTGGGCTTTTGGCCGCTCAAAAAAGTTTGGGGACTGCCTTGGTATTTTACTTGCTTTTTGTGCTCATGCTCTATGTGGTGACAGAGCGGGCTTTATATTTAGGAATATCTATACCGATTTTTCTCCTGACTGGAACTGTAGGTTATATGCTCTTTAGGCATGTGCGCGTTAGAGTTTCAGTGTGGCTGGACCCTTGGCAGGACCCGACGGGTATGGGGTATCAAATTGCCCAATCTCTGTTCGCTATTGGTGGCGGAAATATCCTGGGAACGGGATTAGGGAACGGGATTGGGGCCTCCACAGTACCCGTTGCAATTAGTGATTTTATATTTTCAGTCATTGCAGAAGAACTAGGATTTGCTGGGGCCATGGCTGTGCTTGTGCTCTTTCTGATTGTGGTTATGAGGGCTTTTGTCGTAAGTATCAGGGCCAAAGATCGATTTGGGCAAATTTTAGCCGCGGGGATTGGGATTCTACTTGGAACAGAGACTTTAATCATTCTGGCTGGGGTTACAAAGCTTTTTCCTTTGACAGGCTTACCACTTCCGTGGGTGAGTTATGGTGGAAGTTCACTCATTGTTCATTTTATCTTACTAGGGGTACTGCTCAATATTTCCAACGCCACAGCAACAAGTTCCCACAGCACGAAGAATAAGGGAAGGGAGTATGCAACATAATGCGAGGGATACGTCAAGTAGCATTGGGCATAGCCTTTAGTTTTTTTGTTCTGAGTCTGGGTTTGGTCTATTGGCAAGTTGTTAAGGCAGATACCTTGTTGAAACACCCCGCCAATCGTCGCATGATCCTGATGGAAAACCGTGTGACTAGGGGAGGAATTTTTGATCGTAACGGCGAAGTGATTGCAAAAACCCAGCTTATTAATGGGAAAAAGGTTAGAGTTTATACAAAAGGAGAAATGTACGAGCCTGCTCTCGGTTATTCGACGGTGAAATTGGGAGCATCCGGTCTCGAAGGAAGCTTAGCGGATTGGTTGTTAGGGCTCAAAAGGCCTACTCCCACTCAATCAGTTCAACAACTTTTTGCGCTTCCCCGGGAAGGGGATGATGTGGTACTNNGTGGTGGCTATCGATCCACGCAATGGAGAAGTGTTAGCCTTAGCAAGCCAACCGAGTTTTGAGCCCAATAACCTTGACCAGAACTGGAATGAGATCAGAAGCCGCGAAAAGGATAGGCCACTTGAACCTCGTTACTCTTCCCTATATCCTCCTGGATCGACTATGAAGGTCGTTACATCTGCGGCATTATTGCGGAGTGGAGTTAATACCACAGATTTATACGAGTGTCAAGGATCCACGATTATTAATGGACAAGTTATTCGAGAACAAAACGATAAGGCCCATGGCTGGGTTAATTATAATATGGCTTTAGCCGAATCCTGCAACACGTACTTTGCAACATTTGGGGTACAGGCTGGGAATGAAAAATTCTTAGCCGCGGTCAAGGGTTTTGGGTTTGGGCAAATGGTTCCCTTTGAACTGAATGTTCCAAGAAGCTCTATTACAAAAGCAGAGAAAATTCCCACGACCTTGAACACAAACCTGCTGGCTGCCAGTACCTTCGGACAGGGGGAAGTTCTAGTCACTCCATTTCAAATGGCCTTAATAACAGCGGGTATCGCCAACCAAGGAGTTATTATGACACCCCATCTTGTGGAGCGGGTCCTTGACCCTTCTCAAAATGTAATCTTTAAACAAAAGCCCCAGCCTTGGTTGACTGCTCTTTCCAAAGCAGAAGCGGATAAAATCACCAGCGCCATGGTTACCGCTGTGACGGATGGAACGGCTGCACCGGGTGCTTTACCCAATGTTCAAGTTGCGGGTAAAACGGGCTCCGCCGAACCAGGAGGAGATGTCCCGACGCATGCCTGGTATATCGCCTTTGCGCCTGCGGAGAATCCACGGATTGCAATTGCCGTGATGGTGGAAAATGGGGGAACTGGTGGAGGGGCGGCTGCTCCGATTGCACGACAAATCATTCAAGAAGCACTAACCAGAAAGTAGGTGAGAGATAATGAGTAAAATTTTCGGGGGACGATATGAAGTCCTTGAGCGAATTGGTGCTGGAGGTATGGCAATCGTTTATAAGGCGAAGGATGTTTTGCTTAATCGCGTTGTAACCATAAAGGTGCTCCGGGAGCAGTTTGTCACTGATGAAGACTTTATCCGACGTTTTCGAAGGGAAGCCCAATCTGCAGCGAGTTTATCTCATCCGAACATTGTCTCGATCTATGATGTGGGTAAAGATGGAGATACCGAATATATCGTTATGGAATACGTAGAAGGTCGTAACCTTAAAGAAATTATTCGAGAGTATGCCCCTTTGTCCACAGACCAGTCCATTAATCTGGCGCGCCAAATCACTGGCGCTATCCAAAATGCCCATGAACACCATATTATTCATAGGGATATCAAGCCGCATAACATATTGGTGACCGCGGACGGACACACTAAGGTCACAGACTTCGGTATCGCTAGGGCAGTCTCTTCGGCTACGGTTACCCATACGGGTGATATTGTGGGCTCTGTCCATTACTTATCGCCGGAACAAGCCAAAGGAATTCAAAGTAATGAGCAATCGGACATTTACTCTTTGGGAATTGTTCTTTATGAATTGCTGACGGGTAAAGTGCCGTATGATGGAGAGACTCCTATCGCCATTGCTCTAAAACACCTACAGCAACTGCCTGTTCCGCCAAGCAAGCTTAACCCACGGATCGGCAGGGAATTTGAAGCGGTGATCATGCGGGCGATCTCTAAGTCGCCTGAACAACGATACTTAGCGGCTAAAGATCTCCTGGAGGACCTGAACCACATTCAGAACCGTCGACCGATTACGCGACTTGAGGCCTTTCAAGGGGATGATTCTGAAGCCACTCAGACTCACAAAGGGATGGTTCAAGTTCTGGCACCGATCGGAGTAAAGGACTCTATTCCAGCCAAGTCTAAAAATAAGCAGCGTAGGCTATGGATTATTGGGGGTCTCGTCCTTCTTTTCTCCTTGCTAAGTGGAGTGCTGTGGTTAAAGAGTATTTTTGCGGTACCACCAACCACGGTTCCCGATTTAGTTGGGAAAACTGTGCCTGTTGCAGAAGACTATATAAATAAGGCTAAACTAAGTCTAAGCCCTGAGCCCACCTTCCAGTTCAGTGATCAAGTCGAGAAAGATCGCATTATTGACCAGGATCCGAAGGCAGGGTTATCAGTTAAAGAAGGTCGGGCTGTTAAAATTGTAGTCAGCAAAGGCGTCGATATCGCGGAATTCCCAGATGTCAAGATAGGACAAATGTCAAAGGATAATGCCGTATTCCTTATTAAAAATGCTGGCTTTACCGGAAAGATAACCTTTGAATCCAAGCCGGATGCTAATGTGCCTAAAGATGCTGTTATTGATCAGAATCCTGCGCCAAAAGCCTCTTGGCCTAAAAACGGGGAGATTCATTTAACCATCAGTACTGGACCACAATTAGTTTCAATTAATATGCCCAGTGTGATCGGGAAAACATCTGCAGAAGCGCAGACGATACTCGTTGAACAGAATAGGCTGATTTTAAAGATTGAAACCGAGGACTCTACGACTTTCCCAATCGATGTGGTGATGAGAACCCTTCCTAACCCTGGAGAGGCAGTTCAGCAGGGGACTGAAGTAACGATTGTTGTTTCGCGTGGACCTGGACCGCTTGCCCAAGGAATAGGTGCCCTGGCAAGCAAGAATCCAGTATCGATTGCCCAGGTCTCTGGTATTCATTCGAAAGAATGGTAAACTTAAGAACTATTAATTTAGATCGAGCTTCGTACACGATAATTATAGTGAGGTATTTATGATCAAAGGAGTCTTACTCAAAGGATATGGCGGATTTTATTATGTTTATGCGGAAGACCGAGTATGGGAATGTTCCTTACGCGGTCGCTTTCGTATTAAAGATCAGGAGTTTATACCTGGCGATCAGGTGGTCATTCTTCCCGAAGGGGAAGACAAGGCGACGATTGAAGCAGTAGAACCCAGGCGTAACAGTTTAAGTCGCCCGGCGATAGCCAATGTAGATCAGGCTATTTTGGTCTTTGCTCTGACTTCTCCTAAGCCAGATCGGAATCTTTTAGATCGTTTATTGATTCAGGTCACTGAAGCAGAAATCGAACCTATTATAGTCTTTACTAAATTAGATAAAATAGAAGAGGATGCTTTAAGCAACGACACAGAAGTCCCTTCAATAAGTGATGTCTACCGCAATATAGGATACACAGTGTTCGAAGTCTCCAATAAAACGGGTCAAGGAGTTGAAGAATTTGGGTCTCGGTTGAGCAAGAAAATTAGCGTTCTTGCAGGACCTTCCGGAGTAGGAAAATCGAGTCTTTTCAATGCCTTATCACCAGGTAAGAACCTGAAAATTGGAGATATAAGCGTTAAGTCTAAGCGCGGCCGCCACACCACACGCCATGTGGAATTGATGGTTTGTGCTGGGGGGCTTGTAGCGGATACCCCGGGTTTTTCTGCCCTGGCTATGCCAGTTATGAAACGCGCAGATTTATCAGACTTTTTTCTTGAATTTGCCTCACGTCGTGGCCAGTGCCGCTTCAGCAGCTGTCTGCATGACAAAGAACCTAATTGTGCCATCAAAGCTGCGCTTGAAAAGGGAGAGATTTCTCCTTCTCGATATGAGCACTACCTAATATTTTTGCAAGAAGTAATGGAAGCAGAGAGGAAGTATTAATGTGATTCAGATTGCCCCTTCAATTTTATCCGCCGATTTTTCCCGTCTCGGTGACCAAGTCCAGTTGGTAGAGGAGGCAGGTGCTGAAGTATTACATATCGATATTATGGACGGGCACTTTGTCCCGAATCTTACCTTTGGACCTGCTTTAGTAAAATCCCTCAGGGGTCATTCCAAAATGCGCTTTGACGTTCATCTGATGGTTGAAGAGCCAGAGAAATTCATTGTGGATTTTGCGGACGCTGGTGCGAATCATATTACATTTCATTTAGAAACGTCCCGCCACGCCCATCGTGTGATCCAGCAAATCAAAGAGCATGGGATGACAGCGGGAATCGCCCTTAATCCAGCAACTCCGCTGGACGGTATCAAGTATATTCTACAAGATTTGGATATGGTTTTATTAATGACGGTGAACCCTGGGTTTGGTGGACAAAAGTTTATTCCGAATGTTCTTCCTAAGATTCAGGTACTCCATCGCCATTTAGAACAAACCCACTCGTCTTGCTTGATTGAAGTTGATGGGGGAATTAACCTCGAAACAGCAGCAGCGGTTGCCAAAGCGGGTGCCCATATTCTGGTGGCGGGTGCCGCTGTATTCGCTCAAGCTGATCCGAAACTAGCCGTGGCTAAAATTCGGCATGCAGCGGTTTTGATCAAGGGTGAATAAATTCAAAATTGCAGTCTTGGCAAATGGTGTTTGGGATTCTAAATGGGGAAAACATGTTCTGAATGAGGTCGATTTCTTAATATGTGCGGATGGGGGGGCAAATTATGCCGCCCTTTCTGAGTGTATGCCGGATCTTGTGATAGGGGACTTAGATTCGATTTCTCCTGAGAACCTAAGTCAATGTGAAACTTCGGGATGCATAATTGAGCGGTATCCGAGTGAAAAGGATGAGACGGATCTTGAATTGGCGTTTTTAAGGGCCGTGGAAATGGCTGATCTCGTCGGGGAACGAGATATTTGGTTGTATGGGGCAACTGGAAATCGAATCGATCATTTTTTGGGTAATATCGCCCTAATGCTGGCCTACGCGCGAAAAGGGTATCGGATTCGGTTGGTTGATCCTGAACACGAAATGTGGGTCCTGCAAGGTCGGGAAGAGATTAGCGCATCACGGGGGCAGGAACTCTCTTTGATCTCTTTATCAGAGCAGGCGGTCGTCACGACTGAGGGGTTGTATTATCCGCTTGATCGGGGTGTGCTTTATCAAGATTCCCCGCGGGGGATTAGTAATGTCTTTCTTGGTGGGGAGGCCGTGATTGAGGTGCATCAGGGGTGGGTGATGGTGGTTATTCCCAACGGGGGTGGGAACGACGGGAGGGCGTGATGTTGCTCCACTCACCCACGGCACCGTCCGAACCAGTTGAAGGAGGGAACTTTCCGTATGCTGAAAAAGCTTGAAGGCAATAACGCAGCATTATTTAAAACGTGGTTCCACAATAATAAAGATACAATTGTAGATATCGAAGGCAAGCATTTTTTAATCAAGCCGCTGGAAAACATGGTACAAGAGGAAATTGAAAGCGACATGGAACTTAAAACCTTGATTATGCAAGCGAAAGAAGATATTTCCAATGGAGTGGTTTACTCAACCGATGACATTATAGAGGCTATAGAAAAAGGACTGTTATAATGCAAATTAAATGGACTCCTTCGGCGAGACAAAGTCTGGGGCAAATCCGAAGTATTCATTTTACACAGCAAGAAACAAAGCGCTACAAGGTTGAATTGGTTCGGGGCTAAAGAACCGTCAAAAACATGAGTATAGCAAATCGGCACATCTGGCCGCATTTCCATACCGGGGAGTGTGGCCATTTTGAGTTTCCTTAGTTCGATGGCAGGCAAAGGATAATAAAGAGATTTGGAAGCCATAATTTACTATATATTTCATATAATATTTGCTATCAATATACGGGAATGTAACTAATATTATAATTATGCGTGCCTGATACTTTTTTGATATGTTTAGAAAATGAAAATACACTAAGGAGCCCTTATATGATCTGGTTATACCAAATGAAAACATTATTCAGATCTAAGAAGAGCAAGTGTAGGATCTGCTTTTATTGATATCCTGTTGATAACTGTGCCAAAACTAGCATATAATAAGAGCATAATTAAGTCGGAATTTTGCCTAGGAGTGATGAACAATGATTATTAAACCCACATCTGCCCTGAGGACAGAGCTTGGTGAAATAACAAGAATATGTAAAGAAAGGTCTGAACCTGTTTATCTGACCAAAAATGGTGAGGGCGAGTTGGTTGTAATGAGCATTGTTGCGTTTGAACGTAGGGAAGCAATGCTTAACCTAAGAGCCAAACTGTTAGAGGCCGAACAACAACGTCTTAGCGGCGCACCAACCTACACTACAGATGAGGTGAGAGAATATATCAAAGGTCTGCACAATGAGCAAGTATAGGATTGCGATATTACAGATTGCTCGTGAGGACATTGTGGAAATATTCTTTTACTTTGCAGAAGACAGTCTGACATCAGCGCTTGCAATGACCGACAAGATTACTGGCAAAATTGATACGCTTGCAGAGCATCCGTACATCGGTAAAATCGTACCGGATAGTGAGTTGGCAAAACAGGAATACCGTATGCTGATTATAGACAGCTACATCGCTTTTTATAAGGTAATTAATGACGAGGTCGTAGTATACAGAGTACTTCATGGAATGCGGGATTATCCCGACTTATTGAAATGATCGTGGGTTCCTTGGTCCACCTGTAAATGTCGTAAACTCTACGTGTAATTAATTAGAACTGACAAAAAAGTGAAAAATACTTCCTAGAATAGTAACAGTTAATGATTGTGTTTTAGGGAATACTATAGATGATATTTATCGGGTGATGGAATGAAGGTTAGGGATGCAAGTTAAGAACCGTCCCTGACTTGCACTTGAAATTTTAATAAAGGAAGTCGATTATGAAGCAGGATGAACTTTTGATTGGGACTATGCTTGACGGGAAGGTCCGTTGGGTTTTGGCGAGGACGACGGATACGGTGGAAGAAGCTCGTAGGCGTCATGGGATGTCGACCGTTGCTACGGCGGCGCTGGGCAGGTTGATGACAGGGACTCTTATTCTTGCTAGTTCTCTTAAAGGGACAGAGAGTATCACTTTGCGCTTATTGGGAGACGGCCCTTTAGAAGGGGTTGTGGCCGTAGGAAATGCGCGGGGAGAGGTTCGGGGTTATGTTAGGGAACCTTTGGTGGATTTGCCGCTTAAAGCTTCAGGGAAACTTGACGTGGGGGCTGCGGTTGGTCTTGGGGAGTTGTCTGTAAGCCGAAGCTTGCAAAATGGCGAGGTTTTTACTGGGACGGTTCCGATGGTGAGTGGTGAGGTCGCAGAAGATCTCGTTCATTATTTATTGACCTCTGAGCAGATTCCTTCTGCTATGCTGCTAGGTGTATTGGTTGAAAAAGACTATCATGTAGCAGGCGCAGGGGGGCTTTTAATTCAACCCTTGCCTGGAGCGACAGAAGAGGATATCCAGGCTATTGAAAATCTACTTGGACACTTGAAGATTGGGATTAGTGAACTAATTGCTCAGAACCAAATTCTAGAGGAATTACTAGGTCTTTTGATGGGGCAACTTTCTTATCGCGTTTTAGAACGCCGTAAGGTGACGTTTTGTTGTACATGTTCCAAGGAACGGTTAGGTGATACTTTGGTTTCGATCGGAAAAAAAGAAATAGCAGACCTAATCTCGGACGGAAATGCCGAAATGATTTGCCATTTTTGCAATGAACATTATCAATTTAATGCGGAAGAACTTCAACAAATTTTGGAGAGGGCGTGATGGGGAGGATGGGGCGGATGTTAAGGCGAGGATGTGAAGTTACTTCGCTCACCCACGGCGCCGTCGCTACCATGCTTGATTACTCGGCGAGAACGGCAAACCTCTGGGCTTTCTGAATGTGAGTCGCTCCTTGCCATCCTTGGCACCGCGACATCAGTCCATCCATGGACAAGCCCTATGCCGTTCTGGCCCCGAGTAATCTAAGCATGGTTGATCGCGACTATGCCTAACGGGTTCGCTCCGTAAAATCACATCCTCTGAGCTGGGGTCGACGTAGAATGGGAACGAAGGTGGATTGGAACGACTAGGGCGTGAAACAGTTGAATTGCTTCGCTCTCAACAGCGCTGTTGGCGCTTGGGTTTCGAACTAATATGGAGGGTGTGTAAGTTAAGTACAAGTCGAGAACCGTCCCCGACTTGCAGGGGGATGGAATTGTGGGTATGAAAAAAGCCCGACATAATGTCGAGCTTTTGATTCATTAGCTAGCGCGTTGAACTTTTCCGGAACGTAAACATCTAGTACAAACCTTGATCCGGGCAGGAGTGCCGTTCACAATAGCACGAACGCTTTGTAAGTTTGGTTTCCATGTTCGCTTTGTCCGTATATGAGAGTGACTCACTTGAAATCCGGTGACTACTCCTTTGGCGCATATTGCACATACTCTAGCCATGTGCTAAACCTCCTTTGCAACCGAAATGACACTAATACATTCTATCAAAAGTCTTACTGGTTGGCAAGGTTTACTAATGAATTTTCTTAGTGGATCGTGAAAGTATCTTTTGGAAGTTGCCTTTAGACGGATAAATAGTTTTTGTTAAGAAATATTGAGTTTTTCTTTGAACATTTCTCATTTCCTTGGTAGAATAGGGTCAACGTGGACGATACCGGAAGGGGAGGGTCCTTAAATGGCAAAAGAAATTATTAATCATTTAGGTAAAATTGAAATCTCTGAAGAAGTCATATCCACGATTGCAGGTGCTACCGCGATTGAGTGTTACGGCTTAGTAGGTATGGCATCACGCAAAATTACGGACGGAGTTGCAGATTTATTAGGACGGGAAAATTTGGCCCGTGGAGTAGTGGTTACCAATAAAGATAATGAACTTGTGATTGATCTCTATATCGTTGTCGGGTATGGTGTTAAGATTTCTGAAGTTGCATCAAGTGTAATGGAGCGCGTCCGTTATACTACAGAAAAGCTTACGGGATTAAACGTGTCCCAAGTGAATGTGAACGTCAAAGGTGTTCGCATCTTAGAGTAGAGCATAAGAGTAGGGGGATGCGGTTTTGAGACCAGCAGCTACACATAATATGAAAGTCCTGGACGGACAACTATGGAAACTGATGATGACGGCAGGGGCGAAGTCCTTAGAAGCAAAAAAACACGATGTAGATGCTTTAAATGTTTTTCCTGTACCAGATGGAGATACAGGCACAAACATGTTTTTAACCATTCAATCAGCCGCCAGGGATTGCGAAAAAGTATCCGGCTTAGCTATCAGTGAGGTGGCAGCAGCAGCTTCTATGGGATCCTTAATGGGAGCTCGCGGTAACTCGGGAGTAATTCTGTCTCAGCTCTTACGTGGCATTGCCAAGGGACTTGATGGATTACAATCAGCAAATGCTCTTCAAGTGGCACAAGCGATGCAATCGGGAGTAGATACGGCGTATAAAGCGGTTATGAAGCCGGTTGAGGGTACGATACTGACGGTTTCCAAGGAAGCGGCACGAGCTGCCTTAGCCACGGCTAAGGGGGGAGGCTCACTGCTTGAAACACTTCAAGAAGCACATCAAAAGGGAATGAAGTGCTTAGCAAAAACCCCGGATATGCTGCCAGTATTAAAACAAGCGGGGGTTGTTGATGCGGGAGGACAAGGATTCCTGATTATTTTGGGCGGATGGATCGCAGTCTTAACTGGCGAAACGCACATTCCTGATACACTATCCGTACCAGTGACCACGCCGACTGAACGTGAAGATCATGATTCAAAACGAGAGTTTATGCAGATTGAAAGCCTGGACTATCCATACTGTACAGAGTTTTTGGTCAAGGGTTCTGATTTACGGATAGACCAAATGAGACAGGATTTGAGCGATCGTGGAGACAGCCTCCTGGTCGTTGGAACAGCTGAAGTGGTAAAGATTCATGTGCATGTTAAAAATCCGGGAAAAATCCTGGATTATGCTATACAGTGGGGTACGCTTCACCAAGTTCAAATTCACAACATGTTAGAGCAAAACGAGAACATGGCTCATGCGACAAAAGCTGAATCGACAGATTCCGTTGATGCCCTGACAGAGACTCAGAATGAGGTTCAACCTCTGAAGGAATTTGGAGTCGTTGCTGTAGCCATGGGGCAAGGGATTTCCGATGTATTTATAAGCTTAGGTGCTGATGAAGTTGTCTTCGGCGGACAAACCATGAATCCGAGTACTGAAGATCTGGCTGAAGCGGTTCGGAAGGTTCCGGCACGTCAAGTTTTCATCCTGCCCAATAATGGGAATATTGTCATGGCCGCTCGTCAAGTTAAAGATGTCGTACAGGACCGAGTCGTTCATGTCATTTCCAGTAAATCAATCCCCCAAGGAATTGCTGCACTTCTAAACCTGAATACAGACGGAGATGCAGAGACTAACCTGAAAAGTATGGAACGAGGACTGGGAAATGTTCGCTCTGGTGAAGTGACTTATGCTGTTCGTGATTCACAGTATGGAGATTTAAGCATTTCAGATGGAGATATTTTAGGTCTAGTAGATGATGTGATAGTTACTACAGGAGAATCCTTATTTAAGGTAGCACAGTCGACCTTGGAAAAGATGGAATGGAAAACCCATGATTTGGTCACAATATTTTATGGAGAAGAAACAAAACAAGAAGAAGTTGAATTACTCCAGAAGTGGCTGCAGGAAGAGAATCCGAGGGTTGAAGTTGAGGTTCATCCCGGTCGGCAACCGCTCTACTATTATATTTTGGGTGTGGAATAGGTTATCCTCCGGAATTTTTCCGGAGGTTTTTTATAGACCCCCATGCCGTTGTGCAATATCACTGATTCATAGGAGGTAATAACAGTTGTGAGTAAGAGTAATGTTTTTGATCTTTTAGGTCCGATCATGGTGGGTCCGTCAAGCTCTCATACGGCGGGTGCAGTCCGTTTGGGTGTGATGGCCAGAAAGATTTTAGGAGAAGAACCAGTAGAAGGGACGATCATTCTACATGGTTCATTTGCTAAGACGGGGAAAGGGCATGGCACAAATTTGGCCTTGGTTGCGGGGCTGTTAGGCATGAATCCCGATGACGAACGGATACCGGATTCTCTCAAAATCGCTCAAGAGCGCGGACTGAATTTTAGTTTTAAAACGGGGGACCTGGGAGATGTCCATCCAAACAGCGTGAAGTTTGACTTGATATCTAAGACCAAAGGCCAGGTTCAGGTTACAGGGTCCTCTGTTGGAGGAGGGACAATTGTCATTCAGGAGATCAATGGTTTTCAAGTAGAAATAAAAGGAGACTACCCCACCTTAGTCATCCTGCACCAAGATATTCCAGGAGTTGTTGCGCAAGTGACGCTTCTTCTGACGACGGCCCAGATCAACATTGCGCGAATGTTGGTTTCCCGTGAAAAGAGGGGAGCTCAAGCGCTCATGGTCTTAGAGACAGATCAACAAATTGACGAGGCTGTCCTTGGTTTATTAAGAAAACTACCTAAAATTAATCAGGCATTGGCTATTGAGCCCTTGTGAATTTATAGGAGGCAACGAATTATGCGCGCCTACGAAGATTGGGTTATCGAGGCAGAAACAAAAGGGCTGAAAATTAGTGGAGTTATTCTCCAAGACCAAATAGAGGAATTAGAGCAATCGGAAGAAGCGTTAATGCAACGAATGAGCACAAACTTGAAGGTTATGAGAGAATCCGTCGCAGCCGGTCTAATCGGGGAACGTCGTTCTTTATCGGGTTTGGTAGGAGGGGACGCAGTAAAGGTTGAGAGTTACCGAAAAAACGGCGCAAGCTTAGTGGGTGAAGTCATGAGTGGGGCAATTTCTAAAGCACTTGCTGTAGCGGAAATTAACGCTTGCATGGGTAAAATAGTTGCTGCACCAACTGCGGGTTCCTGCGGGGTACTGCCAGCAGTTTTGTTAGCGGTTGAGGAGTCCCGTCAAGTCTCGGAGAAGGAACTCTTACTGGCCCTTTTTACTGCGGCGGGATTAGGAATGATTCTTGCGGAGCGGGCTAGTGTCTCGGGAGCTGAGGGTGGATGTCAGGCTGAAATCGGGTCTGCTGCAGCGATGGCAGCAGCGGCAGCTGTGGAATTGGCGGGTGGATCGCCGAGGCAGACGGCCGATGCTGCAGCGATCGCCATGAAATCGATGCTGGGTTTAGTTTGCGATCCTGTCGGTGGACTGGTTGAGGTTCCTTGTGTCAAACGAAATGCAACGGGAGCAACGATTGCTTTGGCAGCAGCTGAAATGGCGCTGGCGGGTGTCAAGAGTGCGATCCCTATTGATGAAGTTATTGATACCATGGGCGAGATAGGAAAACAAATGCCTTGCTCGTTGAAGGAAACAGCGCAAGGTGGGCTTGCGGTAACACCCACAGGACGGCGAATTCGGGCTGATTTTCTATGAACTTAACTCAGATTCAGCTCGTGCTTAATAACTTTCAACGGGCGCTTTCCGCAGAAGAAAAACAAGGGTTCACGAATACCGGGGTGTTGGGAGGATTTAATGTATTTTTGCGGGGAATCCTCCCTCGTCTGGAACAGCTCTTTCCTGGAAAGGACATGGAGTTGTTGGGAAAGTTAGCTCAGAACTATCCAACCTGGAGCCCGCTTCGGCGTAGAGAAGCTTTTTCTGAACTCCGCCGCTTCATACAAGAAGTTCTGCTTGAGGCAGAGGATATTATCCCTCAAAGTGTACCAACAAAAGAGGATATTGGATCACAGAAGAAACAGGTTGAAGAACCCGAGAAAAAGGGACAACCTGAGAATGAGAATAAGCTTGAAAAACTCGATCAGGTACAATATCAGGAACTAACGGAAAAGCAGAGGTCAGAAGAGCAAAAAACACCCCAAAAGCAGGAGATCTCGATTAAGAGCGGAGAAGATGAAAACCACAGTGTCCAAGTCCAGGAAATACATAAAAAACGTAGCAGTACTTCCTTGCGAACAAGGCCCCTCCAATACTTAAAAGGGGTTGGTCCGGAAAGAGCGAAGCAACTTGAGCAATTAGGGATACAGAATGTCCATGACTTGCTGCTTTATTATCCACGGCGGTATGAAGATCGTCGCAAGCGGATGATTGCAGAGTTGAATGACGGAGAAGTGGCGACCATTGAGGGTAAAGTAGTTGCAGGGCATGTGACAAGCGGCAAGCTGAAAGTCGTTAAGTTAAGTATCGAGCAACAAGGGCGTTTGTTCCACGCGACCTGGTTTAATCAAACGTTTATTTTGAAACAATACCCTGTGGGAACTCAAGTGATTGTGACGGGGAAGGTGCGCTGGCAGCAACAGGTACCGGAAATATTAGCGACAGATATTGAAAAGGTTGGTGCAAGTAGTCTCGAGAATGTGCATAAACAAGACTCAGAAACTATTTTACCGATTTATTCAGAAACAGCGCGTTTATCCTCAAAAGTAATACGCAGTATCATGCAAAGTATTTTGCATCAAGTGGAAGAAGGGTTTCCTGAGATCCTCCCCCAAGAAGAATTGCGAGAATGGATGGGGCGTTCTCAAGCCCATCGAGAAATTCATTTTCCTAAGAATTATGCCAATCTGTCTCGAGCTAGAAACCGACTGGTATGGGAAGAGGTTCTCTTTCTGCAACTAGCAGTTGCTGGATTGCGTCAAGGCCTGGCCCGGGAGGGAAGCCCTCCGCTTATCGGGGGAGAGGGTTTGCTCCAGAGTTTTTACAAGGGCTTGCCCTTTCAACTGACGTCAGCCCAACAACGAGTTATCCATGAAATATCCCAAGATTTGAAAAAATCACAAGGAATGGCACGCTTGGTTCAGGGGGACGTAGGATCAGGCAAAACGGCGGTTGCCATGGCCGCCTTGTTACGCTCGGTGGGATCAGGGTACCAGGGAGCAATGATGGCCCCCACTGAAATCTTAGCCTTACAGCATTTGAAGTCCCTTGAGAAAGTGTTCACCCCTCTGGGTATTTCAGTGGTTTGTTTGCTAGGGAGTCAAAGTAAAGGTCTCCGGGAAGGGATTTTGGCAGAGATTGCAGATGGAACGGCGCAAGTCGTCGTGGGCACCCATGCCCTTATTCAAGAGACCGTGGTATTTAAAGCCCTGGGTCTGGCCATTACGGATGAGCAACATCGTTTTGGGGTACGGCAGCGTACTCTACTTCAGAGTAAAGGTGAAAGTCCTCATGTTTTAGTGCTCACAGCGACGCCGATTCCACGGACCTTAGCTTTGACACTCTACGGGGATTTGCAGCTCTCGGTACTTGACGAAATGCCAGTCGGACGAAAGACCATTATTACTCGAAAATTGACGGAACGACAACGTCCAAAGATGGAAAAATTCCTGGATGAACAAATCAACCTAGGGTTGCAGATTTATGTGGTCTGCCCACTGGTGGAGGAATCCGAGACCCTCGATCTAATTTCTGCCACGCAACGTGCGGCAGATCTTCAGGTTCGGTTTCCAGAGCGTCGTGTCGCCCTTCTGCATGGAAGAATGAAGGGGGCGGAAAAAGAATCGATCATGACTGCTTTTCACGCCGGGGAGATTGATATTCTGGTTGCAACGACTGTGATTGAAGTTGGGGTTAATGTTCCTAAAGCCTCTGTGATGGTGATCGAGTCGGCAGAACGGTTCGGGCTCGCCCAGTTACATCAGCTTAGAGGACGAGTAGGACGAGGGAGTGAACAGTCTTATTGCTTTTTGATGGCTGGAAATAACAGTCGTCGTTTAGATGTTCTCTGCGAAACCGAAGATGGTTTTAAAATTGCCGAAGAAGATATGCGCTTGCGTGGAACGGGGGAACTATTAGGGACGAGGCAACACGGTTTGGCCGAATTACGTCTGGCTGATCTCTCGCGAGATGGGCTCCTTGTCGAGAAGGCCTATCAGATGGCACAGAGAGCGTTAGAGAACCCAGAGAAGTATGAATTGCTTTTTCAAGAAGTGCAGAGGTGTTTTCCGCCGGATAAGATTGGGGTGCATTAGGGGAGATGGAATCAAGAAGATCGGACCAGTACATAAGATCTGTTAGATTAAATCGAGCAGAGGTTCCCACATTCACCGAATATCCTTTCGATTTAGCCGCAATTAGGAATTTGGAAACTCTATCATTTCATCCTCAAGTAACCTTTATTGTTGGAGAAAATGGTTCGGGGAAGTCAACTATCTTGGAATCAATAGCAGTCGCCTATGGCTTTAATGCTGAAGGGGGCACTAAGAATTTTAATTTTTCTTCGAAAGCAACTCATTCCAACTTGAATCAATACATTAGATTAGTCAAAGGCTTGAAAAGCCCGGAAGATGGCTTTTTTTTACGAGCTGAAAGTTTTTATAATTTGGCGACGAATATCGATAAATTAGATTCAGAACCTTCCTTTGGACCGCCATTAATCAATTTCTATGGAGGCCGGTCTCTCCATGAACAATCTCACGGAGAATCATTCTTTGCAGTTTTTCAAAATAAATTTCGAGGGAAAGGGATATATATTCTAGATGAACCTGAAGCCGCTTTATCACCTTCGCGGCAAATGTCAATGATAACGAGATTACATGAATTGGTTCATCAAGGGTCGCAGTTTATCATTGCCACTCATTCTCCCATCATAATGGCTTATCCCCAGGCGCGAATATATCAGATTCAAGATGGATTTAAAATTGTTAAGTATGAAGAAATAGAACATTATCAAATTATGCGAGCTTTTATGAATAATACACAGAAGATGTTGGATATTCTCATGGAATTAGCCTGAGTTCTGGCAGGATTTGCCGAGTATTTTTTTAATGAAATGGTCAAATAATATCATCAAGAAGCGGATGCAAATTAACTAGACAGCAGCGAAGAAGGTCTGCTGTCTGATTCGTTCAATCGTTGATATAGAAAATCTAAGGAGGTGTAAGCATTGGCTAATCAAAGCAAAACCATCGCCCAACTCACACCAGAATTAGAGAAATTCAAGTATGAAGTCGCACAGGAGATTGGGATTGCAAATCGTAAACACAAAAGTTTTCCCAATTCCCAAAAACAATAAACTCATAATGGAAAGGGTCAGGTTTAAGTAACCTGGCCCTTTCCCTACTTTACGTAACAGATGTATTAACCTACCAAATCGCAATTGTATTTCTACTTAGTCAAATCTGGAGGAAAATGGAATAAACTATTACTGTAAGTAACGCTCGTAATCTTCACGATCAATACCTGGATGTAGGCTGATTGCTAAAGCACCTGCAATAATTTTAGCTACGGTTTGAATTAGGGAATCGATTTCTTTAGGTGTTACCATGAGGTTTCCTTGGAAAGGGGAAAGAACATCATCGATGATTTGACTGAATGTTTCTGGTTTTATACCCTTGTATAGTTGATATAACTTAGGACTGGTAACAAATTGTTGAAAAACCCCTTCAACCACATCATGAGCGATCACGCCAGCATTGACAACTGTTGGTAGACCGATGGCAATCACTTTGCAGCCTAACGTTTCTTCGGTAATGCCTGCTCGCCGGTTTCCTACACCTGAACCAGGGTGGATTCCAGTATCGGCGAGCTGAATGCTTGTCCCAATCCGTTCTAGGGAACCAGCTGCAAGGGCATCAATGGCAATGACTAAATCGGGCTTGACATGTTCTACGATACCCCGAATGATTTCAGCGGTTTCAATTCCAGTAATTCCCAATACTCCAGGAGCGATGGCGCTGATTTTTCTCATTTGGCCTTTCAATTCATCCGGAGAAAGTTGGAAAAGATGACGGGTAACCATAGTTTTGTTAATAACTTGAGGACCTAGAGCATCGGGTGTAGCATTCCAATTACCTAACCCCACGATTAAAATGCTAGCATCTTCTTTGAGACCCATTAGTTCAATTAATTGATCTGCAAGAACATGGGTGATGTTTTCGTGGATGACATAATTATTAGTACGGATTTCAGGTGCATCAATGGTTATGTAATGTCCTTTTGGCTTACCAATTGCATTAACTCCTTCATCAGTTTCGACGGTAATGATGGTAACTTTAGCGTGTTCGAGTTG
>DOPS01000382.1:0-16295 GCA_003512645.1 Desulfosporosinus sp. | reverse complement strand
AAGTACTGTAACCTTGTTGGCTTTCAAGTAAATAAGGTCTTGGGTCAGTGATTCGTCCGAGAAGAAAGTCAACAGAACAACTCAGACTTTCTGCCAAAACTTTCAAAGTAGAGGGGTCGGGATATTTTTCGCCTGTTTCAAATTGTGATACGTCGGTTGGAGATATGTTAAGATTTTCGGCTAATTGTTTTAGTGAGATACCATTTAGTTCACGAATCATCTTTAGCCTGCTTGGAAAATTACATTCTTCAATTACAGAATGTTCTGTCCGTCCTAATAAGAAATCAGTAGAGACTTTAAAATAATCCGCAATTCTTTGTAGAGTATCATAATCAGGTTTACGCCTATCTACTTCATACTGTGCATACGTACTTCGGGACATACAAAGTATTTTTGCTAGTTCCTCTTGTGTGAGTTCGAGCTTGTTTCTTAGATATAGTAGCCTTTTCCCTAACATTACAAACATACCTCCTCTCCTATCTAGTATAGTCGCAATAAGCGACATTTAAAATAAGTGTTGCGAATCTCAACAAAATCATTGACAGTCGCGAATTGCGACTGTATTATTAAGATAAATTAAGTCGCGTTACGCAACGAGATAAAGGGGGGGAATTGTGGCTGAATTTGGCAAGACGAGGCTGTGGCTAATAAACTATCGGGGGGATTTAACACAGCAACAAGTTGCAAATAAAGCAGGAATAAGTAGATCATATTATGCAGAAATAGAGTCAGGCAACAAAAATCCTGGTGTTAAAACCGCTAAAAGACTTAGCAGCGTTTTAATGTTTGATTGGACTATTTTTTATAAATCATGAGAATTATGTTTCAAAGTGAAGGTTCTCATCAATCATAAGACATAATATAGAGTCCTCGGTATTGCCGGGGACTTGATTTTTGGGCGCACTAATCCCCAAAATAAAAATTAACGGAGGATAGTATGTCTGAGATCAACGAATTAATAAAGCGAATTGAAGAATTACGCCTGAACGTGATTAAGACAAAAGAGGGAAGAGCTTATACGGATCCGGTAGTTGTAGCTGCAAGTCAAGAGTTGGATGATGTTTTAGACAGGTATCAAGAGATGCTAATGAGAAAAGCGGAGAAGGGTTAGGATAGGATTGCGGTTATCTTTCGTGCTACAAACCCGCGTGGCATTCGGAGAATAAAAAAGATGAGAGGCAAAGAACGGCCTCTCATCATGTCGTACATGATACTGTTTGCAAATACGATCGTTGTATTATCTCAAGGCTAAGACGTTTAATACAGGACGTCTTTTGTCATAATTACATGTTAACTGCCTTAGTGTAGGGTGAGTTCATGGATGCCCTGCAAATAATATGGTTGACTACTTTGACAACGGTGGCTGGTGAACAGGTTAGTTTGACAACTCGAAATTCTCTAGAAGTTTCACCGTATAATACTTTTAGAATATCTAGGACCCTTCCTTTAGTGGCTAAGAACTTAGTCTCATTGCTAGCACCACGTAGTTCTGGTACCCAAAGTTGCTCAAGTTCATGGGATAACTGTAATAGTTCTGTACGAAAACGCAAATACATAAGAACCTCCTTAGATTTTGTATAATTCATTTTATTGAAAAAGTTTGATCCAAATTATCCACTTGTAAAGTGTTTGTAAAAAAATAATACACACTTTGCTATTATATGTAGGAAGCTTTTTTATGTGTTAGAAAAAAAGCCATCAATCAGTAAAACGGAAAGCATTACCATATTCCTTCTTTTGCACAATTAGCATGATATAATGGGACAGGGGGAAATGTCAATGCAAATTCTCAAATATTTGAGTGATAATAATTGGTAGCAAATTTCTTTTAGCATCTGCTGACATGAGTAGAGTCCTTCAAGTTCAACGTTTGAGCTGAAGGGCTCTTTTTAATATGAAAATCCCTAGATGACTAGAAGTTCAGTCGGCATAAATGAAACGTGAAAACGTGAAAACCCAAGCGTTTTAACAACACTAATAGTTTATGTATACACTTTCTTGTTAAAAAAGGTACTTGACCCTATAGTAACTATAGGGTATAAAATACGAAATATATACAACAGGGTGTAAACAAACCCGTTGCCGATATAAAGAAATCAACATTGACAAATAGAAAGGCAATGAAGACAACGATGGAAAAAAGAATCCTAATTAAAAATGCACGGGCAATTGTGACGTGTGACGCTGCAGATCAAGTGTTTTATGATACCGATATGCTTATCGAAGGACCACAGATTATCCAGATGGGTAAGAATTTATCGTCGCAGGACGCTGAAGTGATCGATGGGCGTGACAAATTCGTTTATCCCGGCCTGATCAACACGCATCACCACTTTTTTCAAACCTTTGTTCGCAACCTGATGACCATAGATTATCCCAATATGCTGGTGGTCGAGTGGCTGGACAAGATTTACCGTATTTTTCAAAAAGTTGATTCTGAGGTTATTTATTATTCTTCATTGGCTGCCATGGGAGACTTACTCAAGCACGGATGTACCTGCGCTTTCGACCACCAGTATTGCTATACGAGTGCATCGGGCAAGTTGTTGGTCGACCGGCAGATGGAAGCGGCTGCCCAACTGGGTATTAGGTATCATGCAGGTAGAGGGACTAATACACTCCCCCGCAGCAAAGGGAGCACGATCCCTGACGAAATGCTGGAAACAACCGATGAATTCATTTCCGATTGTGAGCGTCTGATTGATTTGTATCATGATCCAGCACCCTTTTCCATGCACCAAATCGTGGTGGCACCCTGTCAACCGATTAACAGCTACATAGAAACCTTCCAAGAATCCGTCGCTCTGGCCAAGGGCAAAAGGTGTACGCCTGCATACCCATCTTGGCGAGGGAGAAAACATCATTATGCAGGAGCGCTGGAAGAAGCGAACGCTTGAATGGTGCGAGGGAATCGGCTTTGTCGGCTCGGATGTCTGGATTGCCCATGGATGGGAGCTACAACCCTATGAATTCAAGGTGATGGGACAAACAGGCACTGGGGTTTCCCATTGTCCGGCGCCTGCGGTCTTGGGCGGTTTCCCGATTCTTAATATGAAAGCCCTCCAGAAGGATAACGTGATTGTTAGTCTCGGATGCGACGGTTCCGCAACCAATGACAGTTCCAGTCTGCTTGATTCCCTCAGGATGGCTTATCTTATGCAAGCTTACCATAGCAAAGAGCGAGGGGGTTGCGTTTCACCTTACGAGTTACTGAAAATAGCAACGGTTAATGGTGCAAAAACGTTAGGACGAGACAAACTGGGATCGTTGGAGGTTGGAAAAGCCGCTGACTTGTTCATGATTAACACTGGGGTGTTGGAATTGACGGGTACCCTCCATGACCCTAAAAACATTCTGGCGCGAGTTGGCGTAACTGGCCCGGTCTGGCTGACGATGGTCAACGGTAAGGTTGTGTTCCGGCACGGCCAGCTGTTGGGTGTCGACGAACAGGCACTGGCCGAACAAGGGGAGCAGGTTTGTACGCGGGTGCTTCGCAATGAATGTGAGGCATTCCGCTAAAAATAAAACGATACAAATAACCAAGAGGAGGAATTATGATGAAACTTATTAAAGGGATCGCAATTCTTATGTGTATGTTAGTGTTGTTAACCGGTTGCGCCAGTGGCGGCGCACAACAGACCACGTCAAAAGAGGAAAAGATGAAAGTGGCTCTGCTCTTATCCGGTCCTGCCAATGATCAGGGTTGGAATGCGACAGCTTTGGAGGGACTTAAGGCCGCTGAATCGAAATTCGGGTTAGAGACCACCTATTCAGAAAATGTAGGTGTCGCCGACACCGAATCAGCGTACAACGATTATGCTGCACGGGGATATAATTTAATTATCGGGCACGGTTTCCAGTTTGGAGATCCAGCAGTCCGTGTGGCCCAAAAATTTCCTAAGCTCAACTTCATGGCAACTGAGTCCAATTCACAGGCTTCGAATATGGCTTCCTATGTAATGAGCTGCGAGCAGGGCGGATATTTGATGGGTATCCTGTCTGGTTCGATGTCCAAAACCGGTAAAATCGGGGTAATTGGCGGTATAGAGCAACCCTCTATTGTCAAGGAGCTTGAGGCCTTTAAGTTAGGTGCAAAAAAAGTAAACCCCGACATCATTGTTTATGATATTTACGTCAATTCATTTACCGACGTTTCTGCCGGTAAAGATGCGGCGCTGTCCATGATCGGCAAGGGTGCAGATGTTCTCTACCATGTTGCAAACCAGGCGGGTACCGGCGCAATTAAGGCGGCAGAGGAAAAAGGTATCCTGGCTTGCGGCAATTCATACGACCAGAGTTCAATCGCGCCTAATACGGTTATGTGTTCGACGGTGTACAATATGCCAACAGTTATACTAACCGCTGTCGATGCGGTTAAAAATGGTTCGTTTAAAGGCGGAATTTCTCACTTGGGTATGAAAGAGAACGTCGTCGATATTTCCCCGTACCATTCTTTCGAGAGTAAGATTCCCGAGGCTACCAAGAAACTGATAGAAGATACCAAGAAACAGATTATTGATGGGACTTTTACCGTCCCAGTCATCGAGAAATCCACAAAATAGACATAAACATTTAGAAGATGTCTCGATGGATCATGTTGCGAACTGTCCAGAGACATCTTTTTCTTTTTAGGGAGGTTGAATCTATGGCTTTGCTTTCCATGAAGAACATCAACAAATCGTTTTTTGGGAAAATGGCCAATAACCAGGTATGTTTCGATCTGGAGCCCGGAGAGATCCATGCGCTCTTAGGAGAAAACGGTGCCGGGAAAACTACATTGATGAACATTTTGTACGGCATCTATGCAAGGGATTCCGGGGATATTTTCTGGAAAGGGCAAGAGGTTGCCTTTACATCACCCAGAGACGCTATTGCTTTCCATATCGGCATGGTGCATCAGCATTTTATGCTGGTACCCACCCTAACCGTGTCGCAGAACATAACCCTCGGGCTTAGAGAAAAAGGATATCCTTTTCCTAACCGTAAGGCACTTAAGGCAACGATTACGGACGTTTCGAAAAAATACGGGTTGCAGATCGATGTGGGTGCTTACCTCTCCACCTTGTCCGTAGGCGAACAGCAAAGAGTTGAGATTATTAAACTTCTCTATCGAGATGCAGAGCTGCTTATTCTGGATGAGCCTACTGCAGTGCTTACTCCCCAGTGGAAGAATACGCCATCAAAACCCCAGGTTTGAACACTCCCCTGCGCTACCTGTCTGGCGGAAACCAGCAAAAGCTAATCCTGGCACGAGAAATGGCGGGTGACCCGAAAGCTATCGTGGCACATCAACCGACACGCGGGCTTGATATTGGTGCCACAGAGTTCGTCCAACAGCAGCTTCTCCAGCATCGAGGAAAAGGGTGCAGTATTCTCCTCATCTCAGCGGACTTAGAGGAAGTCCTCTTACTGAGTGATAGGATCGCCGTGATTTATAAAGGGCGTTTCATGGGAATTTTCCCTAACACTAAAGAACTGAATCTCTCCCAGGTCGGTCTTATGATGGCTGGGAAAACGTCTGAAGCAAGGAAGGAATCACTATGAAACAGTTTGGAAAATCTCTGTCTTTTCTTGGTATTGCCGTTCTGACGTTATCCATTACGATTGTACTGATCCTTATGGTTGGCAGCAACGTAGACCAGGCATTCTCCAGCTTTTTATCCGGAATTTTCGGCTCCTTCTATTCAGTTTCCGAGGTTTTGGTGAAAGCAACTCCGTTAATCCTAACTGGATTGGGCGTGGCAGTAGGGTCCCGAAGCGGGTTTATCAACATTGGTGCCGAAGGGCAGCTTTACATGGGTGCCATTGCCGTTACCTGCATTGCTTTCTGGCTTCACGATCTACCGGCAATGGTTATGATTCCGCTGGTGATCTTGGGAGGGTTCGTTTTTGGAGGGGTTTGGTCCGCTGTTCCGGGGTTTTTAAAGGTACGGTTCGGGATCTCGGAGGTGATTACCACGCTCATGTTTAATTATATTGCTATAAGTATTGTAGGTATTTTGGTGCGTACTTCCCTCAAGGATCCCTCCAATTCTTTACCTATGTCGGCATTTCTGCCGGACGGAGCGACACTCCCGACCCTTATGAGCTCTACACGGTTGCACGCAGGTCTCTTGGTCGCTCTAATCAGTGTAGTCCTTGTCTGGCTTTTGGTATGGAAGACTCCTACGGGCTATCAAATGCGGGCTGTTGGTCTAAATCCCAGGGCCTGTAAGTGCTCCGGTATTTCCGTGTATAAAAACATTATTCTCTCCTCTTTGATAAGCGGCGGCCTTGCCGGAATTGCAGGTGTGTGTGAGGTGTCCGGACTGCATCACAAGCTGCTTGAAGGTATCTCCCCAGGCTATGGATATATCGCCATTATCGTCGCGCTGTTGGGGAAAAACCACCCCGTAGGTGTAGTCATCTCTGCTCTGGGCATCGCGGCGCTTCAGATTGGTTCATTGGGAATGCAGCGTATGGCTGATGTACCCACCTCTATTTCATCCATTATCTTGGGGGTTGTCGTCTTATTAATTCTGGCCCGTAAAAGTATATTTCGCCGACTCTTAACGGACGAATAGGAGGATCGAACAATGGATTCTGGTTTTATTACCCTTGTTACAATGTATTTGATCGCCTCTGTTAGGATGGCAACCCCTCTTATCTTAGCGGGACTGGGAGAGGCTGTTTCCGAGAAGGCCGGGATCCTTAATATCGGTGTTGAGGCTATCATGCTTTCCGGAGCTTTTTTCAGCTTTATCGTCTCGTTTTTTACTGGAAACCTATACTTGGGTCTCTTAGCGGGTATCGGGGGCGGCATTTTTGTCAGTATGATCCATGCCGTATTAAGCATCCATTGTAAAGCTAACCAGACCATTGCGGGTTTGGCGCTCAACTTTATGGTGATGGGACTGACAAGCTTCCTGTTTTTGATCGTCTTCGGGCAGACTACTACCCTCCCATCATGCAGTGTATTCAGTGCGGTGAAAATTCCTTTGCTGTCGCATATTCCGATCATTGGCCCGGCCTTGTTCAATCAGAATGTGTTTGTCTATATCGCTCTGATCTGCATTGTACTGACCGCGATTTTCTTTTATAAGACGGAGTGGGGGGTTAATCTGCATGCCGTTGGGAAACATCCGCAGGCGGCGAACTCTGCCGGCCTTAATGTCTTCGCAATCCGCTACTTCGCTTGTTTTGTCAACGGTATACTGGGCGGGTTGGGGGGAGCAAGTATAACGCTGGGACAGCTCGGTTTCTTCATGGAGAATGTTACCTCCGGAAGAGGCTATATTGCTTTGGTGGCTGTCATCCTGGGACGGCGTAATCCCGTCGGGATTTTTGCGGCAGCTATGGTGATCGGCTTTTCTCAAGCACTGCAGTACAACCTTCAAACCTTGGGCTTCGCGATTCCCACGCAGGTATTCAGCATGTTCCCCTATGTCGTTGCCGTCATCGTACTCTTCTTATCGATTGGCAAAAGTATTGACCCTTCTGCACTGGGTGTCCCCTTCGAACGCAACAAACGGTAATAAGATCTTGGATGAGTTTCGCCACCTGACAATAATTCATAAAAATATACCTGGCAAAGCAAAAGATACTGGTAGAAAGATGCCTTTGTTTTACATTATTTCAACGTGGCATCCGGAGAACTAAAAAGATGAGAGGCAATGAACTACCTCTCATTTGTTGTATATTATCCATGATACTGTTTGCAAATACGATCCTTGTATTATTTTTAAGTCAACAACTACATGTTAACTACCTTAGTGCGACGGTAAGTGATGTTAGGGAACTCTTCGGAGCTTTGAATTGACTAAGCCTTTTCTCATGAAGAAAGATGTGCTATTATCCAAGAAAGTAGAGAAAAAACGATTCTGTCTTCCCCGACAACTTCCAGCATAGTTGAAACCCCTATGGGCTAGATTGGCATTATTCTACTTTAGAAGTCTAATGAGAATATCTATATATCAAAAGGATGGTGTTGTATTTATGGGGGAATATGAGAATAATCTAGACTCACACATCCTTGAGGATAATCTAGTTGAATTACCACTTAGAATTATTGAAATATTAGAAGATATTTGTATACATGTTGTGGATATAAGAGGCTGCACTACTTATTACTCAAAGGGGTGTGAAAAAATAGAGCAATATAAGAGGGAAGATATATTAGGTAAGAATATATGTGAAACTTATAGGATAGATGAAAATACAGAACTAAATGCTGATAACAGTGTTATACTCGGAGTACTACAAACAGGAAAGCCAGTTATAAATAGAGTAATGAAATTTATTACCCTAAAAGGCAAACTTGTAAATGTTGTTACGAGTGCCTACCCAATATTTTCAAACAATAAATTATTGGGTGCTATTGCCGTTTTTAAAGATTTATCTCAAATAATTGAAATGTCATCTGCTATAACACAATTACAGAATGATCTACTCTTGCTGAGGAAGATACAATCTAAAAATGGAACACAATTTCATTTTAGCGATATCATTGGATCGAGCGCTGTTATTAAATCTACCATTGCCTTGGCTAAAAAGATTTCAGTTTGTTCTTCTTCAATACTTATTGTTGGTGCAACCGGAACTGGTAAAGAATTATTTGCCCAAAGCATACACAACTATGGTCCTGTATCTAATGGGCCCTTTGTGGCTATTAACTGTAGTTCTATTCCTGAGACACTGCTTGAAAGCATACTCTTTGGAATAACTAAAGGTGCTTTTACCGGCGCTAATGATACCATCGGTCTTTTTGAACAAGCTAATAATGGGACGTTATTTTTGGATGAACTGAATTCTACTAGTTTAGCATTCCAAGCATCGCTTCTTAGAGTATTGGAAACAAATAAGATCCGTAAAGTTGGGGGTAATAAAGAGATCGCAGTAAATGGACGAATAATAAGTGCAACGAATATTAATCCTATTGAAGCAATTAAAAAAAACCAATTGAGGTTAGATCTTTACTATAGACTTTCAGCTGTAACATTAGAAATCCCTACTTTGGGCATGCGACTTGATGATATAGATGAGTTGGTAAATAGTTTTATTAAAACGAACAATAAAATTATGAGGAAAAACATCCATGGAATTTCGGATGAAGTCGCCATTATCTTAAAAAAATTTAACTGGCCTGGAAATGTACGCCAGCTAAAACATTGTATTGATTATGCAATGAATATGACTGAAATAAATGATATCTTAATAACTCCCAAACACCTGCCAAAATACATAGTAAATAATTCGAATACTAAAGAAAATCATAGAATTATCAAAGATAATAATTTGAAAGAAACATTAAAAGATATTGAGCGAGAAATAATTATTGAAGAAATTAAAAATAATAATGGTAATTTTAGTAGAGCAGCTAAAAACTTAAGTATTTCAAGACAAAACCTTCAGTATCGCTTAAAAGTTTTAAATATTTTGGACCGTGAGTTACAGTGATCTGATGCTTGACAGTCTAGGTGTCTGGTGAAGCATCATAAAACAACTCAAAAAGTTTAATTAAGAATGGAGGCAACAAAAAAGTTGTTTCTCATTCTTTTTTTTGCACAATTTTGGCTGCCTTTAGATCGGAGTGACAGTGTAGGAGCAGTTAGAAGAACCGGTAATTTAGCAAACGTAAAGAATTTTTGCATGCAAGAATTCTTTACGTTTGCTAAATATTTGATTTTTTCGAATATTTGAAACCATTTTTATAGAATTGTAAAAAAATTTATACATGCTTATTAAAATATTTTAAATTTTTTTAATTATTTTACTTTGTGAGCTTTTCTTTTTTCACTTCATGGGGAAATAATTTAAATTGAAGTGGCTCTGTTTACAGCCTTTATAGACTTACTCAATAAAGAAGAATATAGATTAATTAAAAAATTTCGAAGAATGGCACGAAGTTTGCAAATATATAAAGTTGTAATAAATAAAGGAGGTTTTCAAGTTGGCTCGTAAAAAAGGTATTCTTGATTTTATGAAAATGAAGAAAGATGGGGAACAAGCCGCATGGGTAACTGCTTATGACTATCCTACGGCTTCCTTTGCGGAGCAGGCGGGTATGGATTTAATACTTGTGGGAGATTCCTTAGGTATGGTTGTTCTCGGTTATGAGAGCACGATTCCAGTAACTATGGCGGATTGTATTTCGCACTGTCAGGCTGTTCGCAGGGGGGCACCGAATACTTGGATCGTTGGGGATATGCCATTTTTATCCTACCAAGTATCGGATCAAGATGCTGTAGAAAATGCCGGTCGCTTTCATAAAGAGGCAAGTGTTGATTGCATTAAGCTCGAAGGTGGAAGGCGGGTTTGTAGCAAAATTAAGGCGATTACTGATGCCGGTATGTTGGTCATGGGCCACATTGGCTTGACTCCTCAAAGTTCAGGACAATTAGGTGGATTTAAAGCCCAGGGTAGAGACGTTAATAGTGCAAGGGATCTCATTATCGATGCAATCGCAATTCAAGAAGCAGGAGCATATGCCCTTTTGTTAGAAGCAGTTCCACCAGAACTTACTGGATTTATTGCACAGAAACTAAAGATTCCTGTTTATTCGATCGGTGCAGGACAACCATGTGATGGTCAGCTGTTAATATGTGGGGATATGCTGGGCATGTTTGAGACGTTTACTCCAAAGTTTGTTAAAAAATATGCAAATATTGCTGAAATTGAAGTTAATGCATTTAAACAGTACATCAATGATGTAAAAAGTGGACAATTTCCGACAGATGAGCATGTTTACCATATCTTAGATGGTAAGGAGGAATTCGAAAAGCTATTTAAGGAGTTTTGACTTTCTCAATGTTGAATAACTGACGACTATCTCTATAAACAAGAACATCAATGACAGAAAGTTAATATAAAGCTGGTTACAAACCAAATTTGATATTGGAGGACGAAATATATGAGTAACATGGAGTATCTAAAAAACAAACCAATAGCAATCCTTGGAGCTGGAGCCTGCGGTAAGGCGCAAGCTGGAGATTGTGCCTTAGGTGGCGCAATCACTCGTATTTGTGATTTGCCTCCCTTTGCCGAAAAAACATTATTTGGTATTAAAGAACAGGGTTTAAAGTTCTTTGGGGAACAGTTGAACCTCTACGGGTTTGAACGCTCAGGTGTCGCTCAGTTTGACAAAGTTACCACAAATGTTGCAGACGCTGTAAAAGGTGCAGGAATCGTCATCGTAACGACTCCGTCTATCGGACACATGCCCTTTTTTGAACAGTTAGTTCCTGCCTTAGAAGATGGCATGGTCATCCATATCTTCCCGGATAACTACGGCTCTTTATTACTAAGAAAAATGATGCGTGAGGCAGGCTGTACTAAGAAGGTTATTATTGGTGGATGGTCTAGTGCACCTTATGGCTCTAGAGTTGAAATTAAAGGTGGAGTCGTCTTACCGAAGGTTCGAGCCTACTATCGAGCAATCACCCTAAGGGGAGCAGCACTTCCGACAACGGATCAGGATGATTTCCTGGAAAGCACAAAATATATTCCGAGCATGGATGCAATAACTAAGGGTGATGGCGTCGTTGGAGGAGAAACTGTCATGGACACCGGATTTAGTAATGTAAATCCAGTTCTGCATTGCCCAGGTACCATCTTAGGAGTCGGAGTCATGGAAAACTGGGGCGTAATTTATGGAGAGAACAAATACGACTTCTCCATCTACTCCCATGCTTATTGTCCATCAATATCTCAAGTTCAATACACCTTGTACCAAGAACAATGTAAATTAGCAGCAGCAATGGGTGTCGGCATTCAGGCATTTGACAAGAAACAATTCTTCTCAAGAGAAAATATCTTAGGGCCTGAATATATGGGGCCGGATTATGAGATTCCCTTTGACCAGCAGGATTATATCCAGTTTGGAACAGGCCCACATACCATTAACAATCGATATATCACTGAGGATATTCCGGTAGGATGCCATGTTTATCATGAACTTGGTAAGAAATTCGGAGTAAAAACTCCTGTTGTAGATTCGATGATCAACCTTGCGAATGCTATGCTCGAAACGGATTTCTACGAATCAGGTTACAGTTTGGAGTATCTGGGCATCGGTCATATGGATAAGGATGAAATGTTACAGTATCTCCACGAAGGAGTTTATAAAGAAGAGGTATAAGCGTTTAAAATCCCTTACCATTCTCTTCACTTAATTGGGGAGGAATGGTAAGGCTTAATATGATCTATCTCGATAGATCGTTAAAGGAGGTGCACTAATAATGGATATGGATGCAATGCAATTATTCAACATTGTATTGACCGGAGTCCTAAGAGGGGGATTATACGCGCTAATGGCAGTGGGGCTTTCCTTAGTTTTCGGGGTAATGAATATCCCAAACTTTGCTCATGGAGAGTTCTACATGCTAGGTGCATATTTTTCTTATTTTGCCTACTCATATTTTCACTTCGGCCCGATCTCCAGTATTCTATTGGCTGCAGTTGGAACGTTTATTTTAGGGGCTATCACAGAAAAGACGTTGTTCTACCCGTTACGTAAACGGTCCAAGAAAAACTGGATAATGAACACATTTCTTTTGACCTTAGGGATTTCAATTGTTCTTCAAAACAGTGCCAAAATGCTTTGGGGTAACACATATCGAGGGATTACTCAGTATTGGCCCGGAAAAGTAAGTATTGCCAGTTTTAATATTTCTAATGATCGTATTGTAGGGTTTTGTATAGCCATGGTTACTATTGCTATCTTCTGGATTTTCTTAAATAAAACTACTATGGGACGAGCTATCCGCGCCGTTTCTCAGGATGAAACTGGAGCGAGTATAGTTGGTGTTAATTTAAACGTTATCCATACGCTGACCTTTGCGTTAAGTTGTCTGCTTGCTGGTTTGGCAGGAGCAATACTGCTTTCTATTTCACCCGCTTATCCGTTTATGGGCATACAACCGCTCTACAAGTCTTGGTTTGTACTGATACTAGTTGGAATGGGGAACATAGGGGCGAGTATCTACGGTGGATTGCTAGTTGGGTTGCTTGAAACCTTCGCCTACATGAAATTCGGCTCTGGCTGGCAGGATGTCGTGAGTCTAGTCATAATAATCATGATTTTAATATTTAAGCCACGGGGATTGTTTGCCAAAAAAGGGGTCAAGAGCGTTTCGGAATAATGCAGATTATCAATGATTGGAGGGATGAGCGTGGAAAAGGCAGAGAGTAGTTTTACAAAAGGTGTCCGATTCACAGGGAAGTTTGGGTTTACACCTTTAGGACTGGCTATGCTTTTTGTTCTTGCTATTTTCCCACTGGTTCTACAGGATGAAGTGATTACCCGTCTACTAATTTCAGCACTTATGCTGGGGGCACTGGCTATGGCTTTTGACTTCACCGCGGGTTTTATTAATATCAACAACTTTGGTTACGCGGCTTTTTGGGGAGTAGGTGCATATACTTCAGCACTTCTTGCGGTTAAATTAGGTGTCTCACCGTGGCTTGGAATGTTAGCCGGCGGGATTTTGGCTGGATTGTTGGGTCTTGGTTTAGGTTTTCTTACTCTGCGGTTGGCCGGGATCTTTGCTTCTTGTATGACGTGGTTTGTTGCATTAGCAATGTTTGCGGTGACGGCTAACTGGGTTGAGTTAACACGAGGAACATCGGGGCTCAGTGTTCCACCGCTTTTTAACACTACTGGAAATATCGAGTATTTTTACACAATACTAATAATGACAGTTTTAACCTATGTGGGATTAAAAGTTATTATCAAATCTCATATAGGAACAGCATTTCGGGCTATTGGACAAGATCTGCAGGCTGCCCAGGCCTCGGGGATCAATGTAACTAAATATAAGATCATGAATTTCACGATCTCATGTGCCATTGCGGGGGTACTCGGAGGGTTTTACGCTCATTTCGTCGGCATTATTACTCCAACTGTTATGAACACTAGTCATACAGTTGAAGTAATGGTACTTTCTTTTGTCGGCGGTAGAGGAACAATTTGGGGTGGATTGATTGCGGGATTAGTCATGATTCCAGGTATGGAATATTTAAAAGGCCTAATGGAATTGCGATTATTAATCTATGGGGTATTAATGATAACTGTTATGATATTTTTCCCTAGTGGCTTGGCCGGTCTTTATTACAAAGTCGTCCAATTTATTAGGAAAAATGCAACCCTGACAAAGTTCAAAAAGTAAGAAAAGGATGTAAGGAGGGCAGGCCTGTAGCAAATGAGTTAGGATTGTGAACCAATATGAATTAAAAACAAGGGGAGGCTTTAAAATTGAATTCATTTTTATTCAAAAAATCACGCAATTTTGTGGTTGCCTTGACGACGGCATTAGTCCTTAGTCTTACTCTGACAGGATGTGGTGGTGCAAAGCCATCGAGTGAGACTACACCAGCGGCATCAGCCGCGCCAAACAGTGTTATTAAGATTGGTATAATTGCACCTTTAACTGGACCTGCGGCTCGGACAGGGCAAGAATTCAAGGATTCGATAAATATGGCCTTTGGTGAAATTAATAATAAAGTAGGAGAACATCCGATTGAATTCAAATGGATTGACAGTGAATCAGATGCAGAAAAAGGAGCACGGGCTTACGAAAGTGCGATTGTTAATGACAAGATTACAGTAGGCTTTATGGATTGGCACAGTTGGGTTTCTGTTTCCTGTATGGAAGTAGCAGCTAAGTATAAAATGCCTCACTTTTTTTCATACGGAGCGACGGATGTGGTCAATCAAAAGTACAAATCTGATCCGGAAAAATATGCCTATTGGATGGGCAAGGCATGGCCTACCCCAGAAAAGTTAAGTATAGGCTATGTTAGTGCGGTGGAGGAAGCAATTACCAAAGGTATTTGGAAACCAGAGAATAAGAAGGTTGCATTGTTTGGTGTTGATAATGATTGGGGCAGAGGATTTTGTGCAGCACTGGGTGAGCAGTATAAAGCGGCTGGTTGGGAGGTTGTTGCTACCGAATGGGTGGGCCTCGGAGAGACGGAATTTTATCCTTTGTTAAATAAATTAAAAGGCTTAAATGTTTCCTTGGTAGCCGGTACGATGTCTGATCCTTCCTCGGTTTCCTCACTCATTAAACAATCAAGAGAAGTTGGATTAAAAAGCTTGATAGCAAGTGATGGATTAGGCTGGGTAGGAGAATGGTATAAGCTAACTGGTGACTCATCAGATTACGTTATCGATCAAATACCACAATGGACGACACCTGAAGCTAAAAAGTTCCAAGCTGATTTTATGGCTAAGTATAAATATGAACCAGGAGCCGCTGTAGCGGGTATGTCATATGATTACACTAAATTCTTGATTAAAGTATTGGAAACAACTGAAAAAGACTACGGATCGATCACTACAGAAAATCTATTTAAAACGGGCAAAGAAAAAGTTATGACAGGCCAATTAAGTTACAAGGATGGAATCCTAATGAAAGAATACAAATATACTCCGCAGACCTTCCCCGATCCAGTAATTGATGGAGACCATTACATGTTTCCTGTAGTTCAGTATTTTGGAGGAAAGCCCAATGTAATTTGGCCTGAAGCTTTTAAAGATGCAGACTTGAAAATTCCCGATAATCTAAAATAATTACTGTTTAGAATGGGCGGAGCGTAACATGCTACTTATCGAACGCTCCTCCATTCTAACTCATAAGTATATGGAAAATTATAAAGAAGCTGGTGGTAGCTATGATATTGAAAACGAAGGACGTTTGTAAAAGATTTGGTGGATTAAAGGCAGTTAATAACGTTAGTCTACAGGTTGAAGAGGGGCAAATCTACGGATTGATTGGTCCTAACGGGGCTGGGAAGACAACGTTGCTAAATACCATCGCGGGAGTGCATCCGCCAGAAGCCGGAAAGGTTTTTTTTAGAGGTCAGGATATTACGGGGTTTAGAGCAGATAAAATTTGTCATACCGGGCTGGCTAGAACATTTCAAATTGTCCATTCGTTCCAGAACATGAGCGTATTGGAGAATGTAATGGTAGGTTCTGTGTTTGGAAATCGACGACCCCATTCTAAGCCAGCAGAAATGGCCACAGAGATGCTAAACTTTGTCGAGTTTCCTCTGTCGCACAATACATTAGCTGGGAATTTGAACACTATACAACTCAAGAGATTAGAGTTAGCCCGGGCTTTAGCAACAAACTGTAAGCTTCTCTTGTTAGACGAAGTAGCAGCAGGTTTAACTCCTGGGGAATTGATAGATCTAACGCTATTGATTAGAAAAATACGAGAGAACGGAACCACTATTATCATGGTTGAGCACTTGATGAAACTAATTATGGATGTATGTGACAGAATTGCTGTTCTTTGCTTTGGGGAGAAGAT
>DOPS01000102.1:4623-7369 GCA_003512645.1 Desulfosporosinus sp. | reverse complement strand
ACCACCTTCCCCTTCGCGCTAATTTGCATAGTATCCGGTCCTACCCACCCGCCGGCACGAACCTCTTCCGTCGTACCAACCGCAATAATCTTTCCGTCTCGGATCGCAACAGCACCATCTTCAATCAAACCGATTTCAGACATACCCTCTCCACAAGCCGGTCGTTCCGTGTAACCCCTCATCGTCGCCATCAGATGCGCGGAATGGATAAAGAGCTCCGCATACTGCACAAAACCATCTCCATTCGAGTAAATTTGTTAATGTGTCACCCATTCAATATGCAAGTCCCGTACAAAGTTGGGGACCGTTCCTCGACTTGCATACAAGTTTAGGAAACGTCCCCCGACTTTCTCCCTACTTGCATTTACCGAATTTCAAGCGGCTGTGAGCGCAGTTTTGTTGCTCGGCACACATTTCACACGTAATTGCACTGGACAAGTTCGGCTTAGTCAGCTTTTGCCCAATCGGGATAACAAGGGTATGAGATTTTACCGGAGACATTAGCATCGCTTCCCCTAAAGTCACACCAATTTCTCCTCCATCCAGCAGAGTAAATAAGGTTTTCTGAGCTTCTAAGGGAATTTGGAAACCACCGGGGCATAAATTATAACCCGTCTGTAGACCACGTGCTATCACTTGCTTGACAACCATATCCCTTAATAGCTCTAAAGCTTCATCAAGCGCGACCGTCCCACAGCCATCTAAGACCATCCCATCAAGCATCTCGCCCTCTTCAAACAAACGGGCTGATTCTTCTTCGAGGCGGAAGCCGATGGTTTGGATCGCTATCATCACCTTGTGAGCTCCCTCAAAGAACGAAGTGGCAGCATTGACAGGATACTTATTCGCCAGAAGAATTTCCCCAGTACCTGAGACACTCACCGGAACATAATCATAGATGCAACGAGCTTCAACAAGTCCTAAAGCTTTAAGTCGCATCTGTTCAATCACTGGCTTAAAATTCTGACTCCGTTTAGAATCTGCATCCGGCATACCGATACGCCGATAAATCTCTGAAGTGACTAAGTTTAAGTTATTCCACGCGATAGATTCCATCATACATCCTCCAAACTAAAGAACCATGCAAATCAAGAGCCATCCCTAAACTTACACCTACTTGTATTCTTGCATTACTTGCACACAACGCATTTGTGTCAAAGACGTAAACAGTAACCCTGGTTTTAAGTCGTACCAATCATCGTCGACCCAAGCCAATACTAATTTTCTTGGCTAATGCAAGTTAAGAACCGTCCCTGACTTGCACTGACTTTGCATATAGACGGTGCACATGAAATGTGCCGTCTCCCAAACCATCCGTTTCCTCGTTCTTCGTTCCTTGTACTTCGTACTTCGTTTTCCGTCCTTCCGTTCTTCGACCCCCAAGCCAGGGACGCAGTGTGANNNCCAAGGATGGCGAGTTTGGCGGGTACCCCGCTCCCCACAGTAGGAGCTTAAACGGTTAGTTTGCTCTGCGTCGTAAGCACCGAGCGCTGTGTTACACAAGTCCCCCTACTAACCGCTCAATCAATTCCTCATCCGGAATAAACGGAACCGTAATATGTCCTGACCCCTTATACCGCTCATTAAACTCAATGCTCGTCTCAATGGAATGCTCGTTTCGCGCCCATGACCGCCGAGCAACCCCGCCGATGACGTCCCATAAAAGAGCGGATTTAATAATGCCATCCACCCGTTCGCTCCCGTCGAGCACTAAGCCAAACCCACCATTGATGGCTTTACCGATCCCGACGCCCCCTCCATTGTGAAGAGATACGAGACTCATCCCGCGAGCGGCATCCCCCGCGAAGCTCTGCACAGCCATATCCGCCATGACATTACTACCATCTTTGATATTAGCAGTTTCTCTAAACGGTGAATCCGTGCCGCTCACATCATGATGATCCCGACCCAGCATGACCGGGCCAATCTCACCATCCCGAACCATTTGATTAAATTTGAGCGCGATTTTAATTCGTCCTTCAGCATCCTGATATAAAATGCGGGCCTGAGTACCCACGACAAGCTTATTTTTCTCGGCATCCTTAATCCAGATATAATTATCCCGATCTTGCCCCCGACGGTTCGGATCGATACAAGCCATCGCCGCCGCGTCAGTTTTGCTTAAATCTTCCGTTTTGCCACTGAGACAAACCCATCTAAAAGGCCCATACCCATAATCAAAAAGTTCCGGACCCATAATGTCCTCCACATAGGACGGGAAAATAAAGCCATCTTTTTCATCGATGCCATTTTTAGAGATCTCGTTAACTCCGGCATCATAAACCGCTTTCATGAAGGAATTTCCATAGTCAAAGAAATAAGTACCCCGTTCTACCAACGTCTGAATCAATTCAAATTGCCGGACTAAACTCTGGTCCACCAGCATCTTAAACTTAGCTCGGTCGGTTGCCAGCAACCTGGTTCTTTCTTCAAACGATATTCCCTGTGGGCAATATCCGCCTTCATAAACAACATGACAAGACGTCTGATCACTGAGTAACTCCACCTTGATTTGCTTCTCGACCACATACTCTAATAAATCCACAATGTTACCCTGGTAGGCAATCGACATGGGTTCCTTTTTCTGCAGATACTCATCGGCGATCCGGAAAACTTCCTCCAGATCTCCAGACACCCTGCTGACCCAACCCTGCTCAAAGCGAGTCTGTATCCTAGACTCATCAACCTCGGCGATAATTCCCACACCCTGGGCAATTTCCACAGATTTCCCCTGAGCCCCACTCAT
>DOPS01000102.1:0-4570 GCA_003512645.1 Desulfosporosinus sp. | reverse complement strand
CCCGCCGTCATCTGACCGTAATTAGCAACCCCCATTTGTTCAGCGATTTCCCAATCCTTCTGATTATCAAACATCCCGATCATTAGAGCATTCGTAATAATCACCCTAGGTGCTTCCGGGCGAGAAGGAAACAACCCCAGCGGATGACCCGATTCCATCACCAAGGTCTGCTGATCAGTCATCACTTCTAAGTACTTTTTAATTAAACGATATTGCAACCAGTTTTGACAGACACTTCCCGTTTCACCATAGGTAACAAGTTCATACGGGTAAAGGGCCACGTCAAAATCTAGATTATTGTCAATCATAACCTGAAAGGCCTTGCCTTCAGTACAGTTTCCTTGATATTCATCTATCGGTTTCCCATACAATCGTCCAGCTGGACGATAACGATAGGCATAAATCCTACCTCTAGTCCGCAATTCCTCGAGAAATTCTGGAGCCACTTGTTCATGAAATTCCTCAGGTACGTAACGTAAGGCGTTCTTTAACGCGATCTTTGTTTGATTCAGGGTCAGATTATAGCCTCGATCTGGTGCCCTGCGTATACCCTCCGCAAATTCCTGCAGCTCTGGAAGTTCAGGGTCTAATTTAATCGTCATAGCCTGTGAAATATCATAATTATTAATCACCCAGCTCACTCCTTCCCAAAATGGACCCATAAGCATGTTCCTCATAGTGTACCTAAGTCTTGGTCATATTCTAAAACAAATACAGAAGCCCCTAAGAACTCCTGTACCCATCATAGTGAACCACTCTCCATTGAAATGGAGAGCATCTTTAGGATTCTAGGCAATGAACCGAGATCCATTAAACCTGTACATCCAAAGACGGCCCAAACCCACTACTGGTCGGTCTTGTGATCGCTCAGTTTCCACGCCGCATAAGCTAAATGCCCAAGAACGAGGGATACATTTCCCGTGGCGTTAATAACACATGACTTAGCCAGTTTCAATCCACGTCACCTCCTTTCGCCTGACGTTCAATGTAAATCTAGGACTCTTCTGAACCACGGCTGTTAAGACTTTTCGTCGGTATTTCACGGACCATACAAGGTGATAGTTGACGTTGTAGACACAAGTTCGTCCGTGGATTAAATGTTCTTTATTCATACATATAGTATATCATTAATAGTGTTCAATATCATGAATATAGGGATAAAGCCAGGCACGTATAGTTAGATTACCAATTCATCTTCCCATTGAAATAGGAGAGAATTCTTGGCAGATTGTCCTAAACTCTAATTAGGGCTTGCTAATTTATCGAAAAGTCTAGACTCCGCAAGGGTTTAAGGGTAGTGTCTTAATAAATATGTGCATGGAAAAACAGCCTTTGGCGTCAAAAACCATGCACATAGAGTTAAAATCAAATGTTGCATCGATGCACCATTTGGCCTCTTTGTTCCTTGATAAAGTTAACCTCGGACGTGATTTGCTCAGGCGTCCTGTTGGAAATTTCCATCCTCATACCGGCTGCTCATGAGGGCTATAGCGCCAATCCACCCTTTTCGGGTTGCCCAAAGTCTGAGTTGGATTTAAGGCGGAAAATCGTAAGATTCTGCTTGCTAAGAGGAAAAAAGAGGTTTGGTTAGCAAGCCCTAATTAAGCAATCAATCCTTTACATAAATCCGTCGCAGCTGCAGCATCAGGTGCATATCCATCAGCACCAATTTCATCTGCAAACCCTTGGGAAATCGGAGCCCCTCCGACAATGATCTTAACCGAATCGCGCAGGCCCTCTTCCTTCAACGCTTCTATCGTATCCTTCATGGACAGCATCGTCGTGGTCAAAAGCGCAGACATCCCAATCGCTTGAGGCTTATGCTCCTTGACCGCTTTAACGAAGGTGTCAGGATCGATATCAACACCTAAGTCAATCATCTCGAACCCAGCACTCTCCATCATCATAAGTACAAGATTCTTCCCAATATCATGAAGGTCACCCTTCACCGTTCCGATCAACACTTTACCCGCCGTGGGCATATCCTTTTCAGCAATCAAAGGCTTTACCATTTCGATGCCCTTGCTCATGGCTTTGGCTGACATCATAACCTCAGGGACATACATATCCCCAGCTTTAAAACGAACTCCGACAACATTCATACCCGCCATTAACCCTTGATTAATAATCTCTAGTGGATCGCTGCCATTGTCAATCATTTTCTGGGTTAAAGACTGAGCTCCAGCATAATCCCCCTTAATCACAAGTTCAGCCAAGTTGTTAAAATCACTCAATTGTAATCTCTCCTCTACCTTATCTTTATACTACCATATTTCTTTGTACTAATTTAGTCCTTTGCTCCAACCTTTTTCCGGGCCTCTTTTAGAACCGCTTCTATCTTCTCCCTAACCTCGTCACTAACAGGTTTGGGCTGATAAGTTTCTAGGATCTGCTTAATCTGTTCTCGAGCGCGGACGACCATCGTCTTACTACCGTTTTCAGACCAATTCTCGTAATTATTGAAATCAGAGAGCTCTGGCCGCCAATTCTCCCTAAAGTGATTCGCAGTATGGTCATCCCCCAGGAAATTCCCACCTGGACCAACCCGCATAATTGCCTCTACCCCTAAGGATTCTTTATCCGTCGCAATCCCTTTGAGCATCTTTCGTGTTCGCCCGATAACCTCGTTAGAAATCATCAGTAATTCCAAGGATCCGGTTAAGCCAAATTCCATGTAGAAAACATCATGCATGATATTGCACCCTTGCAGCGCACCCATCAAGGTAAACATTGTCGATTCTGCAATCGCCTGCTCATCACAAACCTTAGCATTGCAGCACCCGGCATATCCCCAGGAAGGAAGTTCGTAATAGTGGGCCAGATCGACCATTCCCCCTTGAAAGAGCACCGCTTCCGGAGTACCATAAACCGCCTGCATGGTCCGCATATCAAGGGGAGAATTACCATAACCGTACACAAACGGGGCTCCTGGCGCTTTCAATTGATGGATCACTAAGCCGCTCAAGGCTTCGGCATTAGCCTGGACTAAAGCCCCTCCTACCGTAGTCGGTACGGAAGCTCCTGCCACACCACCACAGGCAAAATTAGTCGGAATTCCATTTTCAGCAGCAATTAACAATTTATCCACTGACTCTTGAGGATGTTGAAGTGGAGAGGTCGGCTCCGTGTAGAGCATGAACAGTGGTTTCTGACGCAAGCGTGCTTTGCCACCGACGGCACTGGCTGCCATCTCAATAATATCCCGCAAGGTATCTCCATCTTCCGCAATGACCACTTGGGGTTTCACAGTGTTCTGGACCATGATAGCATATTGTTCGCGATTGATCATACGACGATCGACATCGGATAAAAGACCCATCGACATCACAAAATCAATATTCGGTAACTTATCACATAGCCTGATGGCATTGGCTACATCCTCTTGACGCCATTTCCGCCGTTCTAGGCTGACCGGATCTAAATAGTTGAGCGTGTCTGAACCTGTGCCAAAGTGAACCTTGGCCCCTTCTAATTGAAGCGCAGCTTCTCCGTTTCGATTATATAAAGTTACATGTGAAGGGGCAGATTGCAAGGCTTTCTTGACCAGGTGATTGGGGAAATAAACCCGGTTGCCCTTTTCAACATAGGCCCCCGCCTGTCGAAGAAGTTCAACCGCCTCTGGATGGTGAATCACCATACCCGTCTCTTCAAGAATCCGACTACTCGCCAGATGAATTTCTTCCGCTTGCTTCTCAGTCAGTGTTCGGAAAAACAGCCCATTTCCGTGTGAGCTTCCTACTCCCATAATCTTAACCCCCTCTTAGCTCTTAACTCTTCTTTCACGTTTCTTTTCCGCTTTCACTTTCTCTGTTTCAGCAATTATCTCATTTAAGCCCTGACGGATTGAATCATCCAACAGTTCCGCCGTATGCGTTGCCACAATCTCTTTAGCCAAATCCCCAGCGTGGTCTTCCACAGTTTTAGACCCCTGCTCTTCCCAAATCTCCCAGAAAGAACGATTAAACTGCTTAGGAGTCCAAATCTCTTCCCGGAAATGCTCATAGGTATGGGCATGACTCACAAAGTTCCCACCAGGGCCTATTTCATCAATCACATCAACCGCCATCGTCTCTTCATCAATTCGAGTTCCTCTACCCATGTAACGCGCATTATCCATGAAATCATTGCACATCGTCAGGAAGGTTAATGAACCAGTTTTTCCACCTTCCAGATACCCGACATCATGCACTAAATTAGCGCCCATCAGCTGTGCCAGCAGGATACCGTTGCCTGCTTCCATCCCTGCCTGAGCATCTGGCACTGGAGCATTAACACACCCAGCCTCCGTAAAGTTAGGAATTCCGTAAAACTGAGATAATTGAGTCATGATGGCATAGTTCATCATCGTCTCCGGAGAGCCATACAACGTCGCAGTAGTCCTCATATCCATGGGAGTCGCCCCACCGCCAATAATAATTGGGGCTCCTTTTTGCTTTAGTTGGGCCATGACAACTCCCGCCAAAGCCTCAGCATTCATCAAAACAATCGTTCCCGCTTTCGTAACCGGCGTAGTTGCCCCAGACAAAATTCCAGGAGTATACACTACAGGAACTCCATATTCAAAACAAGC
>DOPS01000309.1:10100-14360 GCA_003512645.1 Desulfosporosinus sp. | reverse complement strand
GCAGAGGCTTTACGGTCAGCAGGGACTGAGCACGGCGCTAAAGTAAAAGTTCGCTGGATTAATTCGGAGAATATTGAGGAAGAATCGGCCGAAAAGTACTTAGAAGGCGTTGATGGAATCCTTGTCCCCGGAGGATTTGGTAACCGGGGCATTGAAGGGAAAATCGAAGCAATCCGGTATGCTAGAGAACAAAAGACTCCATTTCTAGGGATTTGCCTTGGGATGCAAACAGCCATCATAGAAGTTGCACGCAATCTCTGTGGTATGGAACGTGCAAATAGTACAGAATTTGATGCAGACACACCTTTTCCAGTCATTGATATTCTCCCAGAGCAAAAGGACATCGAAGAAAAAGGCGGCACCATGCGCTTAGGTATTTCTCCTGCGAAATTAGTTGAGGGAAGTATTGCATACGCTGCATATCAGGATCAAGTTATTTACGAGCGCCATCGTCATCGCTATGAGGTCAATAATCAATTCCGAACTCAACTTGAAGAAGCTGGGTTGAGGTTCTCGGGCACATCGTTAGATGGACGTCTGGTAGAAATTGCTGAGTTCCCAGATCATCCCTGGTTTGTTGCCTCCCAGTTTCATCCCGAATTCAAGTCTCGGCCGAACCGAGCACATCCACTTTTCAGAGAATTTATACGTGCTACGCTATCGCAAGACGCGAAGTAGTTCGAAGTTCGAATTAATGTACGATATTCGTGCATCGTAAGGGTTCATATTTGCGAGGCGCGGGGTTCAATATTCGAACCTCGCGCCTCGTACTTCGAACCTCAACAGGAAGAGTTCTGCTAAACCTGGATTAAGGGTCAAGCATGAACTCTTCCTGTATAATAGTGAGTTACTGATTAGAGGAGCAAGACCATGGCAAGAATGAAGAGAGGAAGGGGACTGAACCGGATGCCCTATGTTGCAAGATGGATCGATAAAAATGAACATATGCGATTTAATGCTTTTTTAGCTAAAGATTCCAAAGGACACGTGCTCCAGTCGTGGGAGTGGGGAGAAATTAAGAGCAGGACAGGCTGGGTACCCTGGCGTTTGATAGTCGAAGAAAACAATGAGATCGTTGCAGTGGTCTCTATTCTTGAACGGAAAATACCGGTTATAGGGATTCCTATTTTTTACGCTTCACGAGGGCCGGTACTCAACTTAAAAAATAGTGCATTATTAGACTTAGTTTTAAAGGAAATTAAAACGTTAGCTAAGGCTCGAGGGGCTATTTTCCTAAAAATTGATCCAGATGTGTCTTCTTCAGAAAAAGAACTGGAGCAGTATTTGCTTTCGAGAGGATTCAGATCTGCTGAGAGCGGCAAGGGTTTTGAAGGGGTTCAACCAAAGTATGTGTTTCGGCTAGATATATCTCCAGATGAAGCAACCCTGCTCGCAAATATGCAACAGAAAACACGCTATAACATCCGTCTTGCCCAGAAAAAGGGGGTTCAGATCAGGCGAGGAAAACGAGAAGATTTGCCGGAATTTTATCGCGTATTGAAAGAAACGACCGAGCGCGATCGCTTTTTGGTGCGGGCTTATTCTTATTTTGAAGACCTTTATGATTCCTTGGTCCCGGCGGGCTTAGGGGAATTATTTATCGCCGAATATGAAGGGAATATTGTAGCCGGAACCTTGGCATTTGTCATAGGGGATAAGGCTTGGTACATATACGGGGCTTCCTCAAACGCTCACCGCAATGTCATGCCGAACTATTTAATTCAGTGGGAAATGATTCGGTGGGCAAAATCCCTGGGCTGCACTCTCTATGATTTTCGAGGGGTGCCCGGACATTTAACGGAAGATAATCCACTTTATGGGCTTTATCGATTTAAGAAGGGATTTAACGGAGAGTATACAGAGTTCATCGGAGAATGGGACCTAGTGTATCGCCCCATGGTTTATTTTCTTTGGAACCATCTAGAGCCCATCTATTCTGATTTGTTAAAGGGATTAATCACAAAGCTGCGGCGAATGCGGAGGGGATAACGCAATGGCTGGGACCTGGATTGAAGTAGACCTGGATTCCTTAGTTGGAAATTATCAAGAAGTCATTAAGCATCTTCGTCCCGGCTCAAGGTGTATGGCAGTTGTAAAATCTGATGCTTATGGCTTGGGAGCGATTGAAGTTGCGCATTCCTTACAACGTGCTGGATGTGATGCGTTTGCGGTCACGAGAATAGAAGAAGGGCTAATCTTACGTGAGCACGGAATTGAGGGACTCATTCTAGTTTTGGGACCCACACTAAAGGAAGAATGGCCCATGGCTATCGCAGCAAAGTTACAGCTAACAATGACTGAACTAGCCTGGATTGCGGAGTTAAATGAAACGGGTTCGAAATTGGAATTGCAGCTTGATCAGCCAATCCAGGTACATCTGAAGGTAGAGACTGGAATGGGGAGAACTGGGTTCCGGTTCTCTGAACTTGAAGAACTTAGTATGGCCTTGTCCAAATCCAATCATATTCAGGTTGTGGGAGTATATACTCATTTTGCCAGGGCTGCCCAAAGGGATAAACGCTTTACTCTAGAGCAGTATGAACGCTTTAAGTCTTTCTCGGCCCGTTTAGAGGAACTAGGAATTCATCCTACTTGGAAGCACGTCTGTAACAGCGCTGCGTTTCTCGGCTATCCTGAATGGCATCATGATTTTGTGCGCATCGGGACTCTTTTGATCGGGCATTATCCAGGGCCAGGTTTTTCGGGAAAATTAACCTTGCGTGATCCCTGGCTTGCTAAAAGCCGGATTGTTCATCTGCGCAAAGTCCCTAACGGAACGTATGTAGGATATCAAAGTATTTATCGGACGAAGAAAGCTACACAGCTGGCAGTGATCCCTGTGGGATATGCAGATGGATTTGGGGTAGCGCCACATTTTGTTCCCCAAGGCTGGATAGATTTTTTTAAAATTATTATCAAGAATTTTGTAGCCTTGTTTGGTATTTCTCTCGGTCAGGAAAGGGTAGAACTCCAAGGTCGGACGGTTCAGGTTGCTGGAAAAATCGGAATGCAGCTTACGGTGATTGATGTGGGGATGCAGGAATGCTCTTTGGGGGATGATGTGAGGATTCCACTGCGTAGAACCGTAGCAAATCCACGTATCCTTAGGAAATACAGACAAGATGGACAAATATTGTCAGAGAGATTTTTAGAAGAAGGAATTTCACTAGAACATAAAGAATATTCATTTCTTAGAGAATAAGAAACTTGCGTTATCATAAGTTTGGTTAGAGCTTATCTAAAACCAGTTTGTTATTCGATATTCGAATGATGAACTACGAACCAGGATTCAGACTAGAGGAGAGACTTGAGGAATAGGGGGTTATGGGGTGGCAAAAGTTCTTATCGTAGACGACCAATTGGGTGTGCGTCGTCTACTCTTTGAGACCTTCAGGGAAGATCAACATGAGGTTGAAATGGCTGCGAATGGTACGGATGCTGTTCAGTTACTTAAGACCTTTAAGCCTGACCTCATCTTAATGGACATGAAAATGCCAGGAATGAACGGGCTAGAAACATTAGGAAAAATTCGTGCAATAGACCGTCAAGTTGGCGTGATTATGATGACCGCCTACGGTGATGCACAGAATATGGAACAAGCTAAGGATCTGGGGATTCTCTATTATATGAGTAAACCCTTTGATTTATTTGACCTTAGAAAACGGGTGAAGGAAATATTACAAACCTCGTAGCTTTACGACAATAGTTTCGCCGCTTACTACTTGCTTTTTTTGTTAATCAAAAGGCAGGAAATTCTTTATGCATGACGAAGTATATGCAGTAGGAAGAGGTGGGAATTATGATTCTAACAACAAACTCAACAATTGCTATGCAGTGTTCCCAATGTGGAGAGCTAGAATTTCATGCCCTCTCTCTCTTTGCATTTTCTCGACCAGGACGTAAGAATCTGCATTGCAGTTGTGGTTTTCAGTCTATGTCGGTAACCAGCCGTAACAGTCAGCAGTTCAATATTGCTTATGATTGTGCTTACTGTGGGGAGACCCATTATTTAAGATTAAACCGACATGCCATTTGGGGGAGAGATGCTTTGCCGCTCACTTGCCCCGACGTAGGCGCTTCGGTCGGATATATAGGGCCAAAGCAGAAGGTTAACCATGCTTGTCATGAACGTGAAAAATCCATGGAATTGGCAGTAGAGTTAGGTTATGAGGAAGAGTTTGAAAATCCGGAAGTGATGCTTTGGATTTTAGATCATCTTCATCGTCTCGCAAAGCAAGGAGATTTAGGGTGTGCCTGTGG
>DOPS01000309.1:2200-10088 GCA_003512645.1 Desulfosporosinus sp. | reverse complement strand
GATAATGTTCGTCAATTTGAAGGTATAAATTCCTTGTATTTGAAGGAGAATAAAACTTGGCTTATTAATAGTCCACTACGAGGGCAACATATATCAAGAAAAATTGAGGAGGAAAAAAAATGGCGTTAGTATCGATGATTGAATTATTAGACAGGGCGCAAAAAGAACGTTATGCAGTAGGGGCATTTAATTGCAACAATATGGAGATTGTCCAGGCTATCGTGGCTGCTGCTGAGGCTGAAAAGGCTCCCGTTATTATTCAAGCTAGTCAAGGCGCGATTAAATATGCGGGAATTGAATATATTACCGCGTTGACAAAACTGGCGGCAGAAAAGGCCAGCGTACCTATAGCTCTGCATCTTGATCATGGAACTAGTTTCGCACAGGTTATGCAGTGTGCGCGAAACGGATTTTCTTCCGTGATGATCGATGGTTCCAAACTTGCGTTAGAAGACAACATTGCTTTGACCAACAAAGTCATTGAGGCAGTTCGACTTTTAGGGGTTTCCGTAGAGGCTGAATTGGGCAAAATAGGTGGAACGGAAGATGATATTACCGTAGACGAGCGAGAGGCGTTGTTTACGGATCCGGCTGAAGCAGAGTACTTTGTTCAAGCGACAAAGGTAGATGCCTTAGCAATAGCTATCGGGACAGCTCATGGTCAATATAAAGGGATTCCGAAACTCGACTTTGAACGGCTAACGAAAATTCGAGAACGAGTTTCCACGCCGCTTGTATTGCATGGTTCCTCCGGAGTTCCAGATGAGGCACTGATCGAAGCGATTTCACGGGGTGTCTGCAAAGTAAACATTGACACAAATATCCGCGAAGCGTTTGTATGGGCTGCTCGCCAAGTGCTTGAAGGGGACGCCCAAGAAATTGACCCGCGCAAAATGTTGGGTCCTGCTCGAGAAGCTGCAACCAAAATAATCCGCGAGAAAATCCGGATTTTTGGAAGCAACGGGAAAGCATAAAAGAAAGAAGGCAATAGAATGCAGTTTTTTTTAGACTCCGCAAATATCGGAGAAATAAAGCAAGCTTGGGATATGGGAGTTATCGCAGGCCTAACGACAAACCCCAGTTTAGTTGCTAAAGAAGGACAGGACTTCCACGAGCTTCTAAACACGATCATTGGGATTGTCGACGGCCCGATCAGTGCAGAAGTAATAGCCCTTGATCATGAAGGGATGTTACAGGAAGCACATGTTTTAGCGGGGATTCACCCAAACATTGTGATTAAGGTTCCGATGACGGAAGATGGTCTTAAAACTGTTAAAGTATTATCGTCTGAGCAAATCAAAACGAATGTCACACTCGTATTTACAGCGAATCAAGCGTTACTAGCAGCACGGGCAGGTGCAACCTATGTAAGTCCTTTTCTAGGGCGACTAGACGACATCGGTGAAAATGGACTCAACTTGTTGGCTGATATATGTGATATTTACCAAGTACATGGTATCGAAACAAAAACTATTGCGGCTAGTATTCGGAACCCAGTCCATGTAACGGAATCCGCCAAAATCGGAGCTGATTTTGCAACGATTCCCTTTGGAGTTTTAAGACAGCTATTTCGTCATCCTTTAACTGAAGCTGGGATCGAAAAGTTTTTAGCAGACTGGAATAAACGATAGATAACTATACTATTTGATTAATACTGCTAGTAAGGTTAAGGTTATAAACGACCTCAAACATTGGCATCTGCTTGTCTGAAACCAGATAGATAGATGCCAATGTTTCTATCTATCTCAAGAGGAATCGAGACCATTAAGGTGTTGAAAACTCTTTTAAAGTATGTCACAATAAGAGTATAGGCGATCAATGTGATAACATAATTAAGGATTACTTACATAGAAGTAACTCGTTTGTTTAAGTCAGCTAAGTAGAAATAAGGGTAATACTATGGGTTAATTTAAGGAGGAGTCGAAAATGGAAAGAGAACTAACAATGGAATTTGCTAGAGTGACAGAGGCTGCGGCGCTAGCTTCGGCACGTTGGGTAGGGTTAGGGGATAAGATAGCCGCTGATAATGCTGCTGTTGAAGCGATGCGGGCAGTTTTTAACACAATTCACATGGATGGTACAGTGGTGATCGGCGAAGGGGAAATGGATGAGGCCCCGATGCTCTACATTGGGGAACGTGTCGGAAATGGAGACAGTCCGGAATTGGATGTTGCAGTTGATCCTCTAGAGGGCACCAATAGTTGTGCGAAAGGAGTGGCAGGGGCGATTGCTGTTGTAGCGATTGCCAAGAGGGGCTGCTTACTCCACGCTCCAGATATGTATATGGATAAGATTGCGGTAGGTCCTGCTGCTGTTGGGAAGATAAGTTTAGATGCCACAGTGCGTGAAAACGTCTCGAATGTAGCTAAAGCGTTAGGGAAAGATATGAAAGACATAACGGTCGTCATTTTGGATCGCCCACGTCATCAGAAATTGATTCAAGATGTGCGTGATTGCGGAGCGCGGGTGCGGCTTATTACCGATGGGGATGTTTCTCCGGCTGTGGCCTGTGCATTTGAAGATACGGGTGTCGATATGATGATGGGGGTTGGCGGAGCGCCTGAAGGGGTCCTAGCAGCTGCGGCCTTGCGTTGTATGGGCGGGGAAATGCAAGGCCGCCTGTGGCCGGAAAACGAAGAAGACGTCGCTCGAGCTAAAGCCTTAGGGATTGAGGACGTCCAAAAATTATTAACGATGGATGACTTGGTGAGTACTGATGATGTCTTTTTTGCAGCGACTGGGATTACAGAAGGCCCTTTACTACGCGCTGTAACCTATACCTCTAAAGGTGCATTGACTCACACTGTTGTCATTCGAGGAAAAACGGGGACAGTTCGCTTTATTGAAGCACGTCACTGCTTTGACAAGAAGCCTGATTATGCTATGAAGGGCTGTTAAATAGGCCGCTAACAAGATCCTTGACCAGCGGATACTATTTGTGCTAGAATAGTAAGAGTTGACTGGAATTTTGTCATGAGCAGGCGTGGTCAAGAAAGCCGCGCCTTGATCTAAACGGGAAAGAGGTGAAGACATGAAAGAAAAAATTCACCCGAAATACGAACAAACCACGGTGACATGTGCTTGCGGAGAAGTCATTCCAACAGGCAGCACAAGAATGAACATAAAAGTGGAAATCTGTTCGAAGTGCCATCCCTTCTATACCGGGATACAGCGGTTTGTCGATGCAGGCGGACGGGTTGATCGGTTTAAAAAGAAATACGGGATGTAAACAACGGCCTGCGGTCGTTGCTGGTGGAAAAGCAGAGCGCAAGCTCTGCTTTTTGCGTAAATGTTTGAAGTGAGGTTCGAGGCGCAATGTTTGATATGCGATATACGATATTTGACCTTTGACCTTCGAGTATCGAACCTCGCGCCTCGAACTTTGATATAATGGATATTAGATTCAGATTAAAGAACTTACGTAATTTTTGAGGTGTAAAAATGTTAGAAAAACTTTATGAGATTGAACGAAAATATGATGAATTGACGGAACTTCTGAGTGATCCGGAGATTATAAAGAATCAGAGTGAGTGGCAAAAATATGCTAAGGCACAGGCCGGCATGACAAATCTCGTCACAGCCTTTAGGGAATACCAAGGAGTAAAGCGTGAGCTTGAGGAAACGGAAACTATTCTTCAAGAAAAATTAGACTCTGAAATGCGAGAAATGGCGGAGCAAGAGAGAGGTCAATTGCAGAGCCAAATACAGGAACTAGAAGAACAGATCCGTGTCCTACTTTTACCCAAAGATCCCTTAGATGAGAAGAACGTCATCATGGAAATTAGAGCAGGCGCAGGAGGGGATGAAGCATCCTTGTTTGCCGGAGATCTCTATAGAATGTATACTCGATATGCAGAAGCTCAGGGCTGGAAAACGGAAGTTCTAAGTGCCAGCTATTCAGATGCGGGTGGTTATAAGGAAATCATTGTGCTTATGGAAGGGCATGGTGCCTATAGCAAATTAAAGTTTGAGAGTGGTGTGCACCGCGTTCAACGGATCCCTGCAACGGAGTCGCAAGGCAGGATTCATACCTCTACGGCGACGGTTGCAGTTCTTCCCGAAGCAGAAGAAGTGGAAGTATCCATTAATCCCAATGACCTGCGCATCGATGTCTATTGTTCTAGTGGACCGGGTGGACAGTGCGTGAATACCACCCAATCAGCGGTACGAGTTACCCATCTACCGACAGGGATTATTGCCTCTTGCCAAGATGAAAAATCCCAACTTAAGAATAAAGAGAAAGCGTTACGCGTCTTACGGGCTAGAATACTAGAGAAAGCTCAAGAAGAGGCGAGCGGTGAACAGGCTTCTGAACGCCGAAGCCAAGTAGGCACAGGAGATCGGAGCGAGCGGATCAGAACGTTTAACTTCCCACAAGGACGGGTTACAGACCATCGCATAGGCCTTACCTTACATCGCTTGGAGACAATCTTAACAGGTGATCTGGATGAAATTATCCAAGCCTTGAATTCGTCGGATCAAGCTGAACGACTTAAGGCTGAGATTCAGTAATGGAAAACTTGCTTTAGATCAAAATCTTATGTCATCTAAAGTAAGCGGAACTTATCTAAGGACTTAATGAACGAACCTCGAACTTCGAATCTCGAACTTCGAGTATGGGGGCTTTTGCTGGTGAAGGTAATTGACAGTCTGCGTTGGGGCGAAGCGCGGCTCACAGAAAAAGGGATTACAAATGCTCGCTTTGATGCAGACATGTTGTTGGCCTGGGTTTTAAATGTTTCCCGACCCCAACTCTATCTGGACGGGGACCGAAATTTGTCTGAGTTAGAGGAGGCAGATTTTCGGGGGGGTATTATCCGTCGCGCCGGGAACGAACCTCTCCAGTACATCTTAAAGCGGCAGGAGTTTATGGGGCTTTCTTTCTACGTCGATGAACGGGTTCTAATCCCGCGTGCGGACAGTGAGATTTTAGTCGAGAAGTGGCTCGAGGTTGTAAGACAGGAAGAAGACGAGCGGCAAGAAAGAAAGATCAAGGTTGCGGATCTTTGTACTGGAAGCGGGGCTCTTGCTATTTCGATGGCGCATTATTATCCTAAAGCAGAAGTGGTTGGAACTGATCTTTCGTCTGACGCACTGGAAGTGGCGCGACAGAATTCTCAGAGTTTGGGTGTCTCGGTGCAATGGCGTCAGGGGGACTTTTTGGAACCTATTTTGGGTCAACTTTGGGATTATATTATTACGAATCCTCCCTATGTTTCTAAGGAGGAGTATAAGCAGTGTGATCCGGAGATTTTCAGAGAACCATCCATGGCCTTTTTAGGAGGACAAGATGGTTTAGATTATTATCGCCGTCTGGCAGAAAATGTGCGATCTATACTAAATCCTCAGGGGATGCTGCTAATGGAAATTGGTTGTGATCAAGCGGAGGCGGTTTGTAGGCTTTTCCAGATGAGGGGTTTTGAAACACAGGTTTTCCCGGATCTGGCAGGGAGAGACCGGGTGATCATAGCGAGGTGACAAAGATGCTAACAAAACGGAGTTATATAGATAGAATCCACCCAGAAGTCGAATTGTTAAGAGAAGGGTCAGAATGGCTGCGTTCGGGAGAACTGGTAGCTTTTCCTACTGAAACGGTCTATGGGTTAGGGGCCAGTGCGCTGGATGCCCTAGCCTGCGAAAAGATTTTCTGGGTAAAAGGACGGCCACAAGATAACCCTTTGATTGTGCATGTTAGCAATCGTGCTATGGCAAACAAGCTGGTTGAAAGATGGACCCCAGAAGCTGAACTATGCGTTCAACATTTTTGGCCGGGTCCACTAACTTTAGTTTTGCCCAAAACCGCTTTGGTTCCCGATGTTGTCACTGCTGGGTTAGCGAACGTAGCGGTCCGTATGCCCAGTCACCCGGTAGCCCTTGGCCTAATCGAAGAAACCGGCCTTCCCATTGCTGCGCCAAGCGCTAACCTTTCAGGCAAGCCTAGTCCGACGAGCGGCAGCCATGTCTGGCGCGATATGAAAGGCAAAATACCGCTGATTCTAGACGCTGGGGCCTGTCAAGTAGGGGTTGAATCAACGGTCCTCGATGTCACTGGAGGGGTACCCACCATCCTACGCCCAGGTGGTATTTCCAAGGAAATGTTGGAAGAGATCTTAGGTGAGGTTCGAATGAATACTCTGACGGATAATCGGGTTCCTAAAGCACCGGGTATGAAATATAGGCACTATGCTCCCCAAGGAGATATGATTGTAATGGTCGGCCTTCAAGAGCGTGTCATACAGCGGATGGGGCAAGAAATTCAAAAAGGACATGCTCGCTTAAAAAAAGTAGGAGTTCTTTGCACGCTTGAAAGTGCACCCTTTTTACATAGCCGTTTACCGGATCTTTTGTTTGTGTTGGGATCTAAGCATCGATCGGAAGAAGTTGCCAGTAACTTGTTTGAGGGATTAAGATTATGCGATGAAAGAGGAGTGGACATAATCTTAGCTGAAGGAATCGAAGAGGGAGGCCTTGGAGCGGCTATTATGAACCGCTTACAAAAAGCATCAGGCCATCGGATTGAATATATCTAAACATCATTCATCTAATAAAACCCTTTCCCTTGCATATACATAGAGGGAACGGAGGGAAGGGTATGAATTTAACGTGGGTTGTGGCAGTAGCAATTGCCTTGGGAGCAGACGCGTTTTCATTGTCTCTAGCGATTGGGCTGGCGGGAATTCGGAAGCGTATGATCGTCCACTTGTCGTTAGTGGTCGCTTTTTTCCATGTCTTCATGCCTCTTTGTGGGATGATCCTTGGCCAAGCGTTAGGAACTATTCTTGGTCGTTATGCAAATCTGATGGGCGCATTAGTCCTGATTGGATTGGGCGGGAGAATGATTTATAAGGTTTACCGTCCGAGCGAGGAGCATTTTTCATTTGGGGAAGCCAGGAAGGTTCTTTTTCATACCAAGTTATCCAGCAACAGTTCTTTAAGTGGATGGGGTATCTATGTATTGGCTGCTAGTGTAAGTTTAGATGCCCTTAGTGTTGGGGTTTCGTTAGGAACAATTAGAACGGACATTTATATAACCGTTATAATAATGGGTTTGATTGCGGGGTTAATGACTGGAATTGGCTTAGTTTTGGGACGAATGATAGGAACACGCCTAGGAGATAAGGCGGAATTGCTCGGCGGGTTGGCATTATTGCTGATCGGAGTTAAATTGTTCTTCTAAGGGAGTGGGGATGGTCTGATGGGTTTTAAACTTTTATTTATTTGTACAGGAAATACCTGCAGAAGCCCAATGGCTGAGGGATTAGCACGAGATATGTTTGGGGACATGGTTCAAATAAGTTCGGCAGGAATGTCAGCCTGGGAAGGGGAAGAAATCAATGCCCATGCCCTAGAGATTCTTAAAGAACAGAACCAAGACCTTTCACAGCACCGCGCAAGACGAATTACTGAGGAGCTAATGGCGGATGCAGACTGGGTTATTCCAATGACCCAAGCCCAAGAGGAAAGTTTAAAGCGTCTTTTTCCTCAATATGAGACTAAGACCCGGTGCTTAGGTAATTGGGGAGATTCCCAAAAGGATATTTTGGATCCTTGGATGGGCTCTCTTAATGTTTATCGTCAGACGGCAAAGGAAATTAGTGAATTACTGAGTGAACTAAAAGAGAAGTTGAGGTTAGAGGGCTAGATTCCCCAGAAAATAGCATAAGTTTGTCGAAAAATGTCTACACTAGCGGCGTAATACGTCGCTTTATTCTGTGATATTGCAGGAATTTTGCAACTATATGTAGAAATGGAAAATAGGACAAGGAGGGGGAATGAGTGTGAGAGTTGCGCTGGGAGCAGATCACGGCGGTTACGAACTTAAGGAAGCCATAAGCAAGCATTTGAAAAATCAGGGATTAGAAGTACACGATTTTGGAACCTACTCGAC
>DOPS01000309.1:0-2150 GCA_003512645.1 Desulfosporosinus sp. | reverse complement strand
GCTCGAATGGTTAGAGAACATAATAATGCCAATATCTTAGCAATGGGTGCCAGAGTAATCGGCGTCGGACTCGCCCTGGACATTGTGGATATTTTTTTGAAAACAGAGTTTTCTGGCGGCAGACATGCTAACCGAGTGGATTTAATTTGTGACATTGAACGGGGAGAGATAATCTGACGGCCTACGGGGAGGAATCTTTTCACATGGATAATTTCGTTGCTGGTTTGTCTGAAGAATTAGCTAAAGTATGGGAAAGCATACTGGATGCCTTTTTCCAAAAAGCAAATTTGCGTTCACAGCAAATTCTTGTTATAGGGTGTAGCACGAGTGAAGTAATGGGTCACCGAATTGGACAGGGAAGCAGTTTGGAAATTGCTGAAGTATTGCTTCCCCCTTTGCTGGAACGAGTTAACCAGCAGGGGATTTTTCTAGCGGTTCAGGGATGTGAACATCTAAATCGGGCCTTAGTCGTAGAAGAAGCCTGCGTAAATCATTATGGGTTAGAAGAGGTAACAGTGCTTCCCTCCCTGCATGCTGGAGGAGCAATGACAGTCAAAGCTTGGGAAAAATTTTTGTCTCCGGTTATGATCGAACGAATCCAGGGGCATGCTGGAATTGATGTAGGAGATACATTTATAGGCATGCACTTACGACCCGTGGTAATACCCATTCGCATACACGTAAAAGAACTAGGCCAAGCGCATTTGACCCTAGCACGCACCCGCCCCCGCCTCATCGGCGGACCACGGGCGGTATATGATGAAAGCAAATAATAATAGTAGGAGTGAATAAAAATGGATTATATTCATCAGTGGCTGGAATCTCAAGACCCCGAGGTTGCAGAAGTAATTTCGCAAGAAGAGAAACGTCAAACCAATACTATCGAGTTAATAGCCTCCGAAAACTTCGTTAGCCGGGCAGTGATGGCAACCCAAGGATCTGTTCTAACGAACAAGTATGCCGAAGGATATCCAGGAAAACGGTATTATGGTGGATGTGAGTATGTTGATGTTGTCGAAAACTTAGCTCGTGAACGCGTTAAGAAAATTTTTGGTGCTGAACATGCTAATGTACAGCCGCATTCTGGATCCCAGGCCAATATGGCAGTCTATTTCGCCTATTTGAAACCAGGAGATACGGTCCTCGGCATGAACTTATCTCATGGTGGACACTTAACCCATGGTAGTCCGGTCAATATTTCAGGAGTATATTTTAATTTTGTTCCTTACGGAGTCGACCCAGAAACAGAGCGAATTGATTATGATGAGGTTCGAAAATTAGCTCATGAACACAAACCGAAGATGATTGTTGCTGGAGCAAGTGCCTATCCTAGAATCATAGACTTTGGCGTAATGCGTGAAATTGCGGATGAAGTGGGAGCCTATTTAATGGTGGATATGGCGCACTTTGCTGGGCTTGTGGCTGCAGGATTACATCCATCACCCGTGCCCTATGCTGATTTTGTGACTTCCACTACCCATAAGACGTTGAGAGGGCCGCGTGGTGGCTTAATTCTCTGTAAAGCTGAGTATGCCCAAGCTATTGATAAGGCAATTTTTCCAGGCATTCAGGGTGGGCCGTTGATGCATGTCATTGCGGCTAAAGCGGTGGCTTTTGGGGAAGCTCTTCAGCCAGAATTCAAAACCTACCAAAAGAGTATTATAGATAATGCGAACGCATTGGCTCAAGCCTTAACAGATCGAGGATTCCGCCTTGTTTCCGGAGGAACAGATAACCATGTGATGCTCGTTGATGTACGGACCAAACAGTTAACAGGTAAGGAAGCAGAAAATATCCTTCATGAAGTAGGTATTACTGTAAACAAAAACACGATTCCTTTTGACACCGCGAGTCCTTTTGTCACTAGTGGAATTCGGCTTGGAACCCCTGCGGTCACAACGCGCGGTATGAATACGGACGCGATGGTGCGGATAGCAGAAGCCATGGACCTTGCCTTGACCTCCCACCATGAACCTGATAAACTGAAAAAAGCACGGGAAATCGTCAGTTCTCTATGCGCTGAGTTTCCCTTATATACTAATTTAGATTAGGAGAGCCGAAATGATGGCGAAGCTTCAAGTACTTGATCATCCTCTGATTCAACATAAACTGTCCCTTATTCGTGACGAGAAAACAGGTTCGAAGGAATT
>DOPS01000027.1:7688-28807 GCA_003512645.1 Desulfosporosinus sp. | reverse complement strand
CTCTCACATGCTCTCTAAGCTAAGAAACTTCCTCTGGTCTTGGGTCGACGGGAGAAGAATAAGGTGGGGGTTGTTTGCGTTATGGACGCAAATGCGCTTGGTGTGATTTGTGCAAGTTGGGGACGGTTCTTGACTTGCATTAAGAACCGTCTTCTCTTCTCTGTTTTCTAGGTGTTTTATCTAAACCACAAATTAATATCTTGAAACGTAAAATAGGGGAGAAATCAGTTGTGCTGAGTAGAGAATTAGTGGATAATAAATCTTTGATAGCAGACTTATGGGAAACAGAGAGATTGATTATTAGAGATGCGAATTTACTTGATGTGGACAGTTTACAGGAAATATACATACAGTCTCAAAGTGCGGAGGGATGGACTAGGGATCATGAAGTGACTACTGACTATATACTTAATGGTGTTAAGCAAGGTAATTTACCGCCTAATGGAATGAAAGAGTTTTATAAGATTCAATTAATTACTCTTAAGGATTCAGCTCGAATTGTTGGATTTATTGAATTCTATCATGGCTATCCTGACAAAGAGGTACTATACATTGCTACACTTTTGTTTTGTGAAGATTGTCGTAATAATGGCTATGGTCAAGAGGTCATCAACAAATTATGTGAACAAGCACTTGAATTAGGGTTTCGTCAGGCTAGGCTTGGAGTAACACTTAGAAATTGGTCAGGACTATATTTTTGGACGAAATTAGGGTTCAATACAATTTTGAAATATCATGGAGATAAAGTGCTTGCCAAGGATTCTTTTGCCTTGTTGGTACTTGGGAAAACTTTATAGGAGAGCTTGCACGAAAACCATTAGGAGGTCTATTGTGGATAGAGAAAAAATGCTGTCTTATATTTTGGATGCTTACCCATATCCGGTTGTATTTGTCGATTGTGATCATGTTATAAAGTACTTGAATAAAAGGGCAGAATACCATTATTATCAAGAACGTGGTTACCGTGATTTAATCGGAAAGTCGATATTTGATTGCCATCAGAATCCTAAATCAGAGGAAATGATAAAATCTGTCGTCGAACAACTCAAAAATCATGCTAATGAAGTCTTTTTGAAGGTTAATCAGAGAAATGAACGAATTTATATTGTGCCGGTAAGAGATGAGAACGGAGACTTGCTAGGATACTTTGAAAGATTTGAAATGAACTTGCAAAAATAGGTCTGACTGAGCATATGATTGATATGTAATGGAGCTATTTGAGCCGAAAAATCTGTGGTTTGCGGAGGACGAAGAACGTGAATTGGATGAATAAACGTGTTCTGGTAATTGGTGCAGGGCTTAGCGGGCAGGGGGCTGTTCGGAAACTGCAGAACTTGGGTGCGGAGGTTTTCCTGACAGATCAACAGTCAAGTGAGAGGCTCGCTGGGGTTGAAGAGTTAGGACTTGATCAAGATCACTTGCTGCTAGGATTTGTACCGAACTTTGGGGAGATTAAGCCTGAGCTACTTATCTTATCTCCTGGGGTATCGCCTAAGCTTTCTTTGGTACAGGAGGGGATTTCCCTTAATATACCCGTGTGGAGCGAAGTAGAGCTGGCTATGTATGATTGCCCTGCACTTTGTGTTGGGGTCACTGGAACGAATGGTAAAACGACAACCACCACTTTAATTGGGGAATTAGCGAAGCTGACTGGTCGGTCTACGATGGTCGCAGGGAATATTGGGGTCGCTTTAAGTGGACAGGTGGACAAGATGGATGAAAACAGCATTGTCGTGGCTGAACTTTCTAGTTTTCAATTGGAGTTTATCCATAAGCTCCGGGTCCAGATTGGTATTTTGCTTAATCTTACGCCAGATCATTTGGATAGGCATGGTACTCTAGAAGAGTATCTGAAGGTCAAAGCTCGAATTTTCGAGAACCAAACGGAAATGGATTTAGCGATCCTGAATTGGGATGATCCATTAGTCCGAGATTTAGGACCAAAATTGAGAAGTAGGGTCATGTATTTCAGTCCGACCTCTTTTTTGCAGGATGGGATTAGTCTTTGGCACGACCAGATCGTCTATGCTGAAAAGGCAAAGAGGACGATGATACCGATTATTTCCAAGAAAGACCTTCAGCTTCGTGGCGCACATAATCTAGAAAATGTTATGTCAGCTGCAGCTGCAGCGAGGGCGTTTGGCCTTTCATGGACAGAGATTGCAGAAGGTCTGCGACAGTTTAAAGGAGTAGAACATCGACAAGAAGTTGTGGGATTGTTTGAAGGGATTCTTTTTATCAATGATTCCAAAGGGACTAATACGGATGCAGCTACCAAGGCTTTGTTAGCCTTCGACGAACCTTTGGTGCTGATTGCTGGGGGTAAAAATAAAGGACTTGATTTCCACGAGTTTATGAAAGTTGTTCGAGGCAAGGTTAAGAGCCTTGTTTTATTGGGGCAAGCGGCCGATGAGATGGAACAAGCTGCCCGGGACGAAGGGGTGCAGAGGATTATTAAGGTGAACACCTTCGAGGAGGGTGTAGAAACGGGGATTTCCGAGGCGATTCCTGGTGATGTTGTTTTATTATCCCCTGCTTGTACAAGTTGGGATATGTTTAAGAATTATGAGCAAAGAGGGGAATTGTTTAAGGAGTTAGTGCGTAGGCATTATAGGGAACCCATTCAATAATAAAGGGGGAACTATCAATGCGAAAGTATCATCGACCTGATTTGGTCTTGCTGGGAGCGATTTTAGCTCTGTTAGGGATAGGGTTTATCATGGTTTACAGCTCAAGTGCTGTCAGAGGGTTCATACAGTTTGACGATCCTTATCACTATCTCAAGATGGAAATAATGTGGGTAACGATGGGACTAGTAGCGATGTTCTTCAGTATGTGGGTTGATTTGCGCTGGTTGCGTCAATTTGCCAAGCCTGCCCTTTTTCTAGCAATAGCCTTACTTATAGCCGTTAAAATCCCGGGCATAGGTAGAAAGGTCAATGGTGCTGATCGTTGGATTGGGCTTGGACCTCTGTCAATCCAGCCCTCGGAAGTGATTAAGCTTTCTATGGTCTTGATGATGTCCCATTTACTAGCCTTTGATCCTCATAAGATCGAGTCGTTTCGCAAGGGGGTTCTACCTATCCTTGGTTTACTCGGGGTAATTGCGGGGCTTATCATGCTCCAGCCGGATCTAGGAACAACACTGGTTATTGCGGCTACGACGTTTTTTATGTTGATTGCGGCAGGCGCACGGGTTAGTCATCTTCTTGCCTTAGCAGGAACAGGGCTCGGCTTAGTCGTGGCAGCTATTGCCGCTGCGCCCTATCGCATGCGGCGTATCTTTGCTTTTTTAGATCCCTGGGCCGANNGGATTATTTGGCTTAGGGTTAGGGCAGAGTCGCCAGAAGTTTCTGTATTTGCCGGAAAACCACACGGACTTTATCTTTGCCATGATTGGAGAAGAACTGGGTTTTATCGGTGCTACCTTGATTATCCTACTCTTTTTCCTCTTCGCTTGGCGAGGGTTTCGGGTAGCAATGAGGGCTCCAGACGCGTTTACAGGTTTTCTGGCGGTGGGGCTAACGGCTATGGTGTCAATCCAAGCGATGATCAACATGGGCGTTGTGAGCGGGGTATTGCCAGTTACTGGGATCACCTTACCCTTTATAAGCTATGGGGGCACATCGCTCGTTTTTACAATGTTAGGGGTTGGAGTGCTCCTGAATATTTCCAAAGAAGTAAGGTGAACTCGAAGTGCGATGTTCGAGGTTCGAAGTTCGAGTGCATGTGGGTTTGTGGGGCTTGAGAGTGGAAGTCTTGGAAGTGGAGAAAGGGGTATATAGATAGTGCGTGTGATTTTGACTGGTGGTGGAACAGGGGGGCATATATATCCGGCCTTAGCCATTGCCAAAGGATTATTGGCGCGTGACGCTGAGACTCAAATTCTCTATGTGGGAATTAAGGATGGTATGGAAGCACGTTTAGTGCCAGAGGCTGGGATCGAGTTTGTGGGGGTTTCAGGAAAAGGGCTTCCTCGCAGGTTAAGCCCCGATACGATAAAAGTATTAGGTAAAAGTCTAAAGGCCCTCTGGGAAACAAAGACTATTTTACGACAGTTCCATCCAGATCTAGTCATAGGAACTGGAGGATATGTGTCAGGACCGGTTGTCTTGACAGCTTCTCTTTTCAATATTCCAACCTTGCTTCATGAACAAAACGCTTTACCTGGAATCACGAATCGAGTTTTAGCAAGGTTTGTTCGCCGAGTAATGGTTACGTTTCCCGAAAGTATTTCACATTTTGGCGCATTGAAAAAACTGGAGTTAGTGGGGCTTCCAGTTCGTGCGGAAATAGGAAAGGTCACTCGAGAGGTGGGCGCGAAGAAGTTTGGTTTACGCGCTGAGCGTTTGACCTTGCTAGTAACGGGTGGGAGCCGGGGTGCACTTACCATAAATAAGGCCATGATCACTGTCTTAGAGCATCTCGCCCAACGCACGGATATTCAGGTGATTTGGGCAACCGGTCAAATGACCTACTCCCAAACGATCGAAGAACTTCAAAAACGAGGAATTACGTGGCAACGTCCTGGTTGGCGTGTCTTAGAATATTTGAGCGATATGCCTGAAGCCTTGGCTTGTGCTGACCTCTACATAGGTCGGGCTGGTGCAGCTTCCTTAGCGGAGCTGATGGTGGCTGGCATTCCCAGTGTATTAATTCCCTATCCTTATGCTGCAGAGAATCATCAAGAACATAATGCCCAAGCGCTCGTTCAGGCTGGTGCTGCGCAAATCATCTTGGACTCAGAGTGTAATGGAGAACGGTTATGGAAAGAAGTGGATGGTCTGATTTCTCAACCAAAGCTTCTCGCTACAATGGGAGCCGCTGCACGAAAGCTTGCGCAACCTCAAGCTCTAACTAAAATCGTAGATCTTTGTAGGGAAATTGCTTGGCACTAGCTCGTGGTTCGATATTCGAGGTACGTGGTTCGAAAAGAGGAGAACGATAATGAAGTTTGTGGTTCGAGAAGGGAATAATTAAAGAACGAATATCGAGTGCGTCGTTCGAACTACGAATATCGAATATCGAACATCGAGAATGCTCACACCTTTTTACTCCGATGCATAGCATATGGCAGTAAACAAAGTAAAGGAGTGAGCGTGGTGTGGCCAAAACGTAAAATTCAACTGGTCGCTTCTTCTGCGGCTCCCGGAATTAAGGGGGTACGGGCCGTGTTGAAAGGGATTCAGCTAGAATGCTCTGAGTTAGAACCATCTGCGGAGGATTTACTTGAAGAACCTTCGGAATGCTGGATGGAGAAACCTTTCCCAGAGATGTGCAAGTCTGGTGAATGGCAGCCTGTGACAGAATTGGCATATTGGCCAGAGGCGTTGGAGCATGATTCCTGGAGAAAACGGGCACTTGCCCAAGGGATAAATCAATTACCTATACAATCCTTGATACATAATCTTCTGGAGGATGAACTCGTCTTATGGATTTCTGAACCGACGGTACTCATCGATGGACGTCCCTTGTTAGGACATATTTTAGAGATGGCTGGGTTTGAACCGACGATACTTTGGCCGAGGGCAGATGGAGAATGGCAATGTGAGCGGAAGCAAGGCTTACATTGGTTGATTCCAGAATCATGGTTGGAGGGACTTGTCGATAAAAGTAGATTAGGAAGAAGAGTGCAGCTTAGAGAAAATGAACAAACGACTTGGGTAGTCCGAGAAACTCAGGTTGATTTTTATCGCTGTACGAGGAGGCATTGTTATCTAGGTCATATGCCGCGTTGGCCAGAACCCTTAGAAGAACAAATGGCGTGTCAGACTATAGCTTTGTGTCTTGATATGGGGGTTTCTTGGCTGGATATTAGGTTGGCTCTGGACACTCTTTGGAAGACCACACGAATGGTGGATAACATGAGGTGGAAAATCAATGATTTTGGATGGAATAACGGGACGTGTGGAGAGAAAATATCCACTGAACCAATTGAGCACTTGGAAGATTGGTGGGCCCGCTGAGGTCGTATATTGGCCTGAAAATGCTAAGGATTTGTTAAGTGTCTGGCAACGTGCCAAAGAGGCTGAAATTCCTGTTTGGTTGATCGGACGAGGGTCTAATTTACTGTTGCCAGATGAAGGTCTTCCTGGAATAACGATGGTGACCACTGCATTGCGAGAGATTCATTGGGGTGATTACACTGTTCGAGTCGAAGCGGGGTACCCATTGGCCCGCTTGGCGCAAGAGGCGGGGGAACGAGGTTGGAGCGGTTTAGAGTTTGCACGGGGAATTCCTGGATCTATTGGCGGTGCAGTTATTATGAACGCCGGAGCCCATGGCTCTCAAATAGCTTCTCAAATCAGGAGTGTCACCGTACTGGAGATGGATGGCACGCTGAAAAGGTTAGAACGTGAAGAACTTAAATTTGCTTACCGTTTCTGTTCTTTACGGAACCAGGCTTGGGTGATTGAAGTCCAACTAGCATTTTCCAGAGGAGATCGGGAGCAAATTTTAAAGACCATGAAAGAAAACTTAGTCAAGAGATCAGCTAATCAACCCCTCGAGAAACCTAATGCGGGAAGTGTTTTTCGTAATCCTCCGGGTGATTCAGCCGGCCGATTAATTGAAGCTGCAGGTTGGAAGGGGAAAAGTATGGGTGGTGCTCAGGTTTCTGAGAAACATGCAAATTTTATCGTCAATACCGGTGAGGCCAAGTCGAAAGATGTACTTGCTTTAATAGAGGCTATTATGAAGGATGTTCGCAGCAAATATGGAATCACTTTGCAAACAGAAGTAGAGAGTATTTCCTCCGAAAATCTTGTGTTTGCAAAAGATTTAGAGAATTGACACCTGTGAAGAGGAGGTTGGATTATGGCGATGGATCGGTATGTCATCACCGGAAAACAACGGTTAGAAGGAAATATCCGGGTAAGTGGAGCGAAAAACTCTTCCCTTCCCTTATTGGCAGCAACCCTTCTAGCTGAGGGGTCGTCAGCCTTATTAGAAATACCGGATTTAGCAGATATTACTCATATGGTTGAGGTACTTGAGCATTTAGGATGCAAGGTTGTGCGTCAAAATGAGGCTTTACTTGTTAATGCTGGGGCTTTAGAGTCCTGTGATGTCGATGAAGGACTCATGCGCAAAATGCGTGCTTCAAATTTAATTTTAGGTCCACTATTGGCTCGGTATGGGCGGGTGAAAATCTCTAGACCTGGTGGTTGTGCCATAGGCTCACGTCCTATGGATCAACATATTAAGGGGCTTCAACAACTTGGTGTAAGAGTAAAAGAAAAACATGGCTATATCGAAGCTTGGGCGGATCGATTACAGGGGGCAGATGTTTACTTGGATGTCCCAAGTGTAGGGGCTACAGAAAATATTATGATGGCTGCAGTCTTAGCAAAAGGTGTAACGGTGATTCGCAATGCGGCACGTGAACCGGAAATTGTCGATTTACAACTATTTTTAAATAGAATGGGAGCAAAAGTACGCGGAGCAGGAATGGATGTCTTGAGAATCGACGGGGTAGATGCGCTCCACCCTGCAGAACATACTGTCATACCGGATCGGATCGAGGCGGGTACCCATATGATTGCTGCGGTCATGACCGAAGGAAATGTGCTGATCGAGAATGTAGTATCAGAACATCTGGAACCGGTAATCGCTAAATTACGCCAAGCAGGAGCCAGTATAACCCTGATGGATGAAGCAGTTCGTGTTCAACAACGGGGAAGAATTCAAAGTGTAGATCTTAAGACAATGCCCTATCCTGGATTTCCCACGGATATGCATCCACAGTTTATGGCGTTGCTTTCTTGTGCGGAAGGAACTAGTATCATTACTGAGACGATCTTTGAAAATCGTTTTCAGCATGTGGATGAGTTACGGCGTATGGGAGCTCAAATAACGGTTGAGGGGAGAACGGCAGTGATTCGTGGGGTGGAAACTCTAGAAGGTGCTTTCGTTGAGGCTACTGACCTCCGAGCTGGTGCAGCCCTTTTTCTGGCAGCACTCGCGGCAGAGGAAGCTACAGTCCTTGAAAAGGTAGATTTTATTGATCGTGGGTATGAAAGGCTAGAAGAGAAATATTGCCAATTAGGAGCCAAGGTTGTGCGTGTGTAATTGAAGTCAATCAGCGTCGAAGGTGTAAAAAAAAACTTATGACATATTTTGTCAATAAAAGTCTCCTAAAAAAGCATGACAGAATAGGACTGTATTCGTTATACTGGGACGAGGAGGAAAGCTAAAATGCAACCCAAGAAAATGAATACGTCCTTTCTCTATGTCGCAGGTTTGACGATGCTGCTTGCACTGGGTATGGTGCTCTTTGTGCGCTCGGGTGCCTTTGCAGTTAAACATGTCATTGTGCAGGGACTTAGTGTGATTTCTGAAAATGATATCTTAAAATTGGCGCATGGGATACAAGGACAAAACAGTTTGCTCTTCGATCAAAAGGCCTTAAGTCATAAAATTTCTTTACACCCGCTTGTTCAAAGCGTACATTTCCAGCGGAAGCTTCCCAACACTCTTATCATACAGGTGACAGAACGAACCCCGATTGCGTTGGTCGCGGTCCCGAACGGAGTCTTGGAGGTCGATAACGAAGGTATATTTCTACGACGATTGGAAAGTTGGCCCAAAATAGATTATCCTGTTATTAGTGGAATAACTCTTTCCGACACGGTAGGACCAGGTCAAAGTCTAGCGAATCCTCTGCTCACGGCTGCGCTTCGCTTACTGGGACAAGCTCCCCCCGAATTGCTTTTACAGATAGGAGAGCTGCATGTCAATGAAATACAACAAATGACCTTGTTCTTAACTAGTGGAGTAGAAGTTCGATTGGGACAAGCCAATGATTGGATCGATAAATTAAAGGCCTTATATCAACTTATTAGCGACAATGGGTATACATCGATTCAACAAGGGGTACGATACATAGATTTTACTGCGGTAAAGCCAGTGATTGGCCGCTAAATCAGGGAGGAAATGTAAAAATGTGGTTACCGCTCTTAGGCCTAGTATTAGGATTGGCGATTGGGTATGTCAGCCCGTTTTCGGTCCCTATTGAATATGCTAAATATTTATCCGTCGGAATCCTGGCAGCCTTGGATTCTGTCTTAGGAGGGATACGTTCTGCTCAAGAAGATCATTTTGATAGCGCCGTGTTCTTAACAGGATTTTTTAGTAATATGCTCCTTGCAGCCCTGTTAGCCTACGTGGGAGATCGTATCGGAGTGGATCTTTATTTAGCGGCTGTGGTGGCATTTGGGGTCCGTATATTCCAAAACTTAGGAAGCATTCGACGGCATCTTATAAAAAAATAAAGTGAGTTTAGCCTGAGATAATCTTATGGGAACTTTGTAAAAACTTTTTTTCAAATAGAGGGATAAAGCATTAACATATAGAATTTGTATCAGCGTATGTAATTTATCTTAATGAAATGTTTTATTTTTATGTTAATGGGCATGTTCAACACCGAAATTATTGGATTAGCAGTAGGGTAAGTTTAGGGCATCGTGGTTTTACAAATGCAGGTGCTTGGACGGCAAAGCCGAATATTAGAGACCTGATACTTTCCAAGGGATAGCAGGTTAGAATGAAGCGAGGGGGTTATAACCTAAATGCTGGAATTTGATACGGACTTAAACCAATTTGCAGAAATAAAGGTAATTGGTGTAGGTGGTGGTGGAAACAATGCGGTTAATCGTATGATTACCGCTGGATTACAAGGGGTGGATTTCGTAACAGTCAATACAGACTCACAAGCCTTACAGCTTTCCCGCGCGGGTCAAAAGGTACAAATCGGGATAAAGCTGACTAAAGGACTTGGAGCTGGCGCTAATCCGGAGATTGGAGCTAAAGCAGCGGAAGAAAGTCGCGAAGAACTCGCTAAGGTGCTCAAAGGGGCGGATATGGTCTTCGTTACGGCTGGGATGGGAGGCGGAACAGGTACTGGTGCGGCTCCTATTGTAGCAGAAGTGGCCAAAGAAATGGGTGCGTTAACGGTAGGGGTGGTTACACGGCCATTTACCTTTGAAGGCCGTAAGCGAGCTATGCAGGCTGAAAAAGGGATTGCTGAACTCAAAAGTAAAGTGGATACACTGATTACTATCCCGAATGATCGTTTACTGCAAGTAGTGGACAAGCATACAACGATTCATGAGGCGTTTCGGATTGCTGATGATGTCCTGAGGCAAGGGGTACAGGGTATTTCTGATCTAATCGCGGTTCCTGGACTGATTAATTTAGATTTCGCGGATGTTAAAACTATTATGTCCAATACAGGTTCTGCACTCATGGGTATTGGTCAGGCAACTGGAGAAAATCGTGCTGCAGATGCAGCTCGAAAAGCAATTTCCAGTCCCTTGCTAGAGACTTCGATTGAGGGAGCTAAAGGTGTGCTCCTGAACATTACCGGTGGGACTAATTTAACGCTCTTTGAAGTGAACGAAGCAGCTGGAATTATCGCGGAAGCAGCAGATCCTGAAGCCAATATTATTTTTGGAGCAGTCATTGATGAGAATCTTAAGGAAGAAATAAGGGTCACCGTGATTGCTACTGGATTTGACCAGCATTGGGCTGGATTTGGAGTAGCCCCAGGAAAAGTTCAGGAGAACATTATTAAGACAGTTTCCAAGGAAAGTGACGTTGATATCCCCGAGTTCCTGCGGCGCAGACGTTAATTAAAAGCAAGTATGCAAACGGTTAAATCAATTTACCAAAGTTTAATAACCCCCACTTCTAGAAGTGGGGGTTATTAAACTTACAAAAGCGGGCAGATCATTCGGAAGAGCTGCCCGCTTTATTTATGATGCATTCTTGCTACCAATCAAAACGTTGAATAACACGGTGTAATTGAGACGAAGTTTTAGCTAATTCTGCAGAAATGGCGGCTATTTCCTGGGTCGAATCCATTTGCTGTTCTACAGTCGTTGCCGCTTGAGTTGCCCCTTCAGCAAATTGAGTGGCTATCGACGTAGCTTGCCTTTGAGCTTCGGCTAAGAGTTGACTCTGAGTTAGCAATCGATCGGCATTTTGGAGGTTTTCGTCGACTTTAATCGAGGTAGCATTAATCACTTCGTCTAGAGAGGTGATTGCTTTTCCAGCCTTTTCAATCACCTCTTTGCCATGATTAACCTCACCCATTCCTTGACTAATGTTTTCAACCGTTGTTTTGACCATCCCTTGAACATTAGAAATCAATTCCATAATTTGATGAGAAGAATGAGCTGAACTGTCCGCAAGCTTTCTGACTTCATCTGCAACGACGGCGAACCCTCTGCCATGTTCTCCAGCCCGGGCAGCTTCGATAGCTGCATTTAAGGCCAATAGATTGGTTTGAGCGGAGATTCCGTTGATAACTGAGATGATATCCCCGATCTTTTGTGCCTGCTCGGCTAAATCCAGAATCGAATGATGGGCTTGCTCGGTAACCTGATAAATAACGCCCATCTCCCGAATTGCTTCTTTGACCGCTAAGCTGCCATCATGACTCGTGGCTTTAGCGGATGTTGCTAAGGAAAGGACTTGCTGAGTACTGGTTAAGATACTTTGAGAAGCGGATTGGATTTCATCCACTTGTTTTTGGGACATCTTCATTCCTTGAATTTGTTCAGTAGCTCCAGCGCTAAACTGTTCTAATGTGGCTGCTATTGTTTCTTGATTTTCCACTAAAGTGTGAGTATGGGTGGCTTGAGTTTGACTCATATCCTGAACTCGCTCGGAAAAAGAAGCCAGATCCGTGATGATTGATTTCATGCCGAGAGATACCTTGTTAACTTCATAAGATAAGTTACCCAATTCATCGTCTGTATGCGCTTTGGCTAGAAGTTTCAAATTCCCTTTGGCGATCGCCTTAGTCACTTTAAAGGTTTCGTTAAGAGCAGTCTTAAATTTATTCTTTAGCCAGACACTATAAAGAGTTTGTACCCCTAGAGCGATCAGCGAAGAGATAATAGAAACTGTTGAAAAGGAGCTTAAAATAACCCAGGCTCCACCGAGAAAAAGAAGGGGAAGTATTCCTGTAAACAACTGCTTGGATAGTTGAAGCTTTTGAAGAGGAATACCTAAACGCACAGTATAAAGATGCTGTCCTTTGATGAAAATTGGACTTGCAGCGTCCAGTAAAACTTCACCTGTATTACGATGGTAAATCTGAGTAATGGATTGAGTACATTGAGCAGCTTTGAGCTCAATCTCATTGTTAAAGTAAATACCTTCCCGTAAACGATTCGAGTGAACTAACGCCAGTCCGTTTAAGTCACAAAGCACTAAGAATTCATGGGGTCCGAGGTTGCGATCGATTGCTTCTCTGATGGGTTTATCGGCACTTGTTAAATCCTCATATTGATCTAGGATGCCCTGCAACTCTTTGGCGATGTGAGAAATGGTTTCTAAGCCACGTTTCTGCTGAGTATAACTTACTTTTTGAGTTATAGCCATGATCCTCTACCACCTTTATGTATTATGTATTATGGGAATGCGAAAATGAAAGGAAGGAGATTTGTGGAAAGAAGTACTCTCTCCAAATTGTAGATGAGGGAGGTAATTTACAATAACACGAGCTCAATATTTTTACAATTAAAATTGTTTTATAAGCGCATCGATGTATGTAGAGCCAACCAATGCTTCGTTTGAGCGTCATGGAAAAGAGCGAATTGGCTATCTCTGGTCAAACCACAAAACGGATTAATTGTGAAGGGCGCTTTAGTAATCCCAGCCAATATGGCAAAGGAGTTAGAGTTTGATGTCGTGATCGTTTATGGTGTGGTGAAGGATGATTAGAGTGCCTAAGTGAAGGTGAGTTTGCATATCCTGTCGACCTATATGTTTCTCGGAGAAAAATCTACACCACTCGCATTGGTTTTCCTAAAAAATTCCATTTCGCCCCCCTGAAAGCGACAGGTTTTATTAGCTTCTTTAGATATAATTTTTACAGAAGTGTTAGAAAGGGTGTACCAGATGGACGTAGCAGAGACTTATCTCGATCTGGATATTCTCATTAACGGGGGAATGGACACTCTGCTTCTTATCCTGATTGGTAGGCTCATTCGTTTTCCAATCCGACCGTACAGAATCTTGGTTGCGACTATACTAGGTGAGATTCCAGTGGTTTTAGCCTGTTATTCTGTAGCTCCGTGGACCACATTAAGCAAATGGGTTATTCCCTTTCTTATGGTTGGGGTTGCTTTCCCAACCAGGAAATTGAGGGGATTTCTCAAAGCGCTGATAGGGTTTTGGCTTCTTTCTGCAGGTCTTGGTGGATTTGTGTATGCCTTATGGGGGTGGTTTAATTTTGAGGATGGATTGGGTCGTGAGCGCTTAACTCTGGTTTTAAGCAATTTGTGGATTCTTCCGTTAGCGGCAGTGATGTGGTGGTTATTACAGCTTGTTTGGCAGAGATGGCAGGACAGAAACTCCTTACTAAATCAAATTATCTACGATTTGGAAATCAGGTTTGGCGGTGATGAACGTGAAGTAGTGCGCATTAAAGCGTTAATGGACACTGGAAATCATTTGCGAGATCCAATGACTGGCCACCCGGTTATTCTACTTGAAGAGGAGGTCGCAGCAAGTGCGATGCCCGATAATTTGAGGGCATTTCTAAAGGTCCCTTGGCAAGACGTCGAAAACCCTCGGCCTTTAGTTTGGCAAAGTAATCCTGATCTAATAAAACAGATTGTTTTCATCCCCTTTCAAACAATTGATCGCCAAAGTTGGCTTCTTGGTATTAGACCTGAGGGCGTAACATGTTACGAAAAAAAGAAATCCCGACAAATCCAGGCAACCGTGGCACTCGTCAAACAAGTCTTAAGTTCAGAGGGTGAATATCAAGCGTTACTACACCCAGAACATGTGCAGAAAGGTGGAGATAGTTAGATGAAGTGGTGGAGTAATGTTCAAGATAGGGTTAGACGGCTTTGGTTCCTGCTTCTTCAGAAGGTCTGTGGAGTTAGTGGGATTTATTATGTTGGAAGCAGTGAAGCTCTCCCACCACCACTTAACTCGGATGAAGAAGGGGTCCTCTTGGAGCGACTGGAAATGGGGGACTTCTCCATCAGGGATATTTTAATCGAACGCAACCTTCGTCTTGTCGTTTATATTGCTCGGAAATTCGAAAATACGGGAATCGGAATTGAAGACCTTGTTTCGATCGGCACAATTGGACTCATTAAAGCAGTCAATACGTTTGATCCTCAAAAGAAAATAAAACTTGCAACTTACGCCTCGCGATGTATTGAAAATGAAATATTAATGTATCTTAGACGAAACAATAAGACACGTTCCGAAGTATCATTTGATGAACCCTTAAATATTGATTGGGATGGCAACGAATTACTGTTATCCGATGTTTTGGGTACAGAGAATGACATTATCTCAAAACCCATCGAAGAGCAGGTAGATCGCCAATTGTTGCATTTAGCGATGGGTAGACTTACAAATCGAGAAAAAGTGATTATGGAATTAAGGTTTGGTTTGGATGATGGGGTGGAAAAAACTCAAAAAGAAGTAGCCGACCGCTTGGGGATCTCGCAGTCTTATATTTCGCGGCTCGAGAAGAGGATTATTCGCAGATTGCGTAAAGAATTTTGCCGATTGGAATAACCTAAACTGTGTTAGGGTATACTTCCCAACAGAATTGGCTGGGAGGTGCTCTTAGATTGGCATTAAATAAAGTTGAGATTTGTGGAGTAAACACCTCGAAGTTGCCCGTGTTATCCAGCGTAAAAATGAAAGAGTTGTTTGTGATCTATCAAGCTGGAAATCGCAGCGCGCGGGACAAACTTATCCATGGAAACCTCCGTCTTGTTCTCAGTGTGATTCAACGGTTTACGAATCGTGGAGAATATGTGGATGACCTTTTCCAAGTAGGCTGCATCGGGTTGATGAAAGCGATTGACAATTTTGACCTTGGACAGAATGTTAAGTTCTCCACCTATGCGGTTCCCATGATCATCGGGGAAATTCGCCGTTATCTAAGAGATAACAATCCAATACGTGTGAGTCGGTCCCTGCGGGATATTGCCTATAAGGCACTTCAAGTTCGNNGTTGTTTTTGCCTTAGATGCTATCCAGGAACCGATCTCTTTGTTTGAGCCCATCTATCATGACGGAGGAGATCCGATTTTTGTCATGGATCAAATAGGAGACGATAAGCAGTCGGATACTGGTTGGGTAGAAGGGCTTGCCGTGCGGGAAGCTTTGCGACGTTTAAGTGAACGAGAAAAATTGATCTTATCACTGCGCTTTTTTCAGGGTAAAACTCAGATGGAAGTCGCGGATGAGATCGGAATTTCTCAGGCTCAGGTTTCTCGCCTTGAGAAAGCCGCCATGGTACACATGCGCAAGTATGTTTAGGCGAGGCACGAGGCACGAAGCGCGATGCGTGATTATAGTGTGTTCAGTATTCTAATATCGAGCCTTGTAGCTCGATTAGAGCATCTGCGATGCGTCAGAGGTGATATATAATATTCGCGCCTCGAACATCGCGCCTCGCATTAGGGCTATTTTGAAACCTTCCCTCATAGGATTAGATATACGATGCACGAGGGGCGGGGTTCAATATTCGAACCTCGAACCTCAAACATCGAACCTCGATCAGGGGGGGATGTAACAATGCGTGTCTCAGATTTACGAATGTTGGATATTGTGAATGTTAAGGATGGACGAAGGCTTGGGCCAATTAAGGACCTAGATCTGGATCTGGAACGGGGCGTTGTCAAAGGAATTGTTGTGCCGGGACCCTCGAAAAGCTGGGGACTCTTTGGCGGTGGCAAGACGGAAGATTACTTTATCCCATGGGATCGCGTAAAGAAGATTGGGGTGGATGTCATTTTAGTCGATGTCAATGATTTGCCTGAATTTAATATTGAAAACGAAGAGCGTCGCTAGACCGTCGCAAACGTTACTTAGATTTGAAGCATAATTCGCTTGTTCTTTTCGAGAACAGGGGCTTTATGCTTGTTTACTTATTTAACATACTAAAGATATATACCCCTATTCATAGGTACAAGTATCTTATGAATAGGACTTTTGGCAGGTTTGTTCTCAGGCAAATTAAATGATATATTTGTACTAGTATGGATAATTTCTAAATTTTTCTTATATAAACAAAGGAGTTAGAGGATGAACTGGAAGTGGCTTCGTGAAGGTAATTTAACCTACCTAACCCTGCCGAAATGGCAAGCAGAAGGAATAAATCTGGGTTTTTCGACTCGTGTTGGGGGAGCAGGCCAAGTTCCATACGATACTTTCAATTTAGGACTTCATGTGGGGGATGATCCTGTAGCAGTTCTGGAAAATCGAGGGCATTGGATAGGACATTGGAAAGTTCCTTGGTCAAGTGTTGTTGTGGGCGAACAAGTTCATGGCACAAATGTGTTATGGGTTCATGAGGAAGATGGAGGGCGTGGCGTTCGAGAATTAGAAACGGCGATTCCTGGAGTGGATGGATTATTGACACAGCAGACGCTTGGACTAATGGCTTTTTTTGCCGATTGTGTCCCTCTCTATTTCTATTACCCGGATCTTAAGGCAGTAGGAATTGCGCACGCTGGTTGGAAAGGCACTGCTCAAAAGATCGGACAGAAGGTCATAGAACGCTTTGAAGAAGCGGGTGGGCGTACTGAAAATGCTTGGCTGGCGATCGGGCCGAGCATCGGTCCATGCTGTTATTCAGTGGATGAGAGGGTTGCTGAGCAGTTTCGCTCGAATTACCACAAAACACCGTTTCTTCATCCGCAAGAAGACGGACATTACCTGCTTGACCTGTGGGAGGCTAATCGAGGATTGTTTTTGGAAAAAGGGGTTCGCCCGGAGAACATAGATGTCGCTGCCATCTGCACCGCAGACAATACTGAATGGTTTTTTTCTCATCGTCGAGATGGCGCTCGGACAGGTCGGATGGCAGGCTGGATCAGTATACGAGGCGCGATGCTCGAGGCCGGAGGCACGAGCGGTACGGAATATTCGAACATCGAGCATCGAGTCTCGAGCTTCGATTAAGGGGTGTGTCGGTGGCGACAATTTTAGTGGTAGATGATGAGGAGCCAATTCAAGAACTGCTGAGATTTAATTTAGAAAAGGAAGGTTATCTAGTCCGTGTCGCAAAGGATGGGAAAGAGGCCTTAGATCGTGTGGCGAAGGAACAACCCGACCTGATTGTGCTTGATCTTATGTTGCCAGGAATGGATGGCCTAGAGGTTTGCAAAAGGCTCAAACTAACTCCTAGCTTTCAACAAATACCGATCATTATGTTAACCGCTAAAGGAGAGGTCATTGATAAGGTGTTAGGACTTGAGCTAGGTGCAGATGATTATATGACTAAACCCTTCAGTCCCCGGGAATTAATAGCCCGCATTAAAGCTCGTTTGCGTCGTTTGAACCCGAAGGAAGAGGCGGATGATCGGATTATTCGAGGGGAATTACAGATCGACGTTCAGGGATTTCGTGTCTATGTGCGTGGACAGGAAACTGAGTTAACACCCAAAGAGTTCGAATTACTCCGCGTGCTTGTAGCTCATTCTGGTAAGGTATACTCTAGGGATGAACTTCTGGAACGGGTTTGGGGATATGAATATGACGGGGATACTCGGACGGTTGATGTCCACGTACGCCACCTGCGTCTAAAAATTGAAAGGGATCCTTCCAATCCCGAGTATATTGAGACATTGCGCGGGATTGGCTACCGCTTTAAAGGATAAACAGAGATGAGTATTAAATGGCGATTAACCGGACTGTTTTTTGGAATGACAGCCCTTTCCCTACTTTTGTTTTGGGTGGGAGAGAGCGTGAGGCTAGTTTCTGCCGAACAACGCCTTGATATAGGAGTAGTGTTTCTTGCCTTAGCTCTTCCCACGGGGGTAGTTTACTTCTACTCTAGCAAACTTTCTCGTCGAATGGAGAAACTTCACTTCGCCACCCAGCGAATAGCTAGGGGAGATTTTGAGCCCATCTATTTAACGGATTCAACGGATGAACTTCGACAATTTACAGTGGAACTAAACAACCTTTCCCGGCACGTCGAGAAAATTGTACTCAATGGGACACAAGAAGCACACAAAATGGAAGCAATTCTGGCGGGTATGCAAGAGGGTGTTGTGGCTGTAGATCACATAGGGCGAGTCGTTTTAGTGAATGCTGCTGCAGAGAAAATTTTTGAACGACGAGGAATGGATCGTGAATTGGAGTATTTATTAGAGCTGACTTATGATTCGGAATTGGAACATCTAATTCGCAAGGTACTTTCAGGGCAGCCTTCTGCTACAAGAGAAACTCAGATTGCTCAAAGAACGGTCCAAAGCCAGATTAGCCCAATTTTGGGCGAGCGAGGCCAACCACGTGGTGCGGTTATTGTAATCCATGATGTCACAGAACTGCGCCGACTTGAGCAAATGCGAACAGACTTTGTTGCTAATGTATCTCATGAATTAAGAACTCCGCTGACCTCCATTAAGGGCTTTGTAGAAACTCTTCTTGACGGTGCTGCTGATGACCCATCCTTACGTGACCGATTTCTGAACATAATCCAAGCAGAAACCTTGCGTTTGCAGCGCCTTATCGAAGATCTGTTAACCTTGGCCCATTTTGAAGGACGAGATAATCGGGCGAGTGCAAGTTCTGACAAAAGAGGCTATGTTCAAAATGCCTATGAAAAAGTTAAACCAGTGATCCAAAGTTTCGCTGAGGCGAAAGGAATTAAAGTAGAGGTTATTCTTCCGGAAAATTTACCGCCTGTGTTAATAGGAGAAGACTTACTCAGTCAGCTACTTTTAAACCTTTTAGAAAATGCGGTTAAATATACATCCGAGGGGCGTGTCTGGTTACATGCTCAAGTGGGGCTGAAAGAAATCCACCTTGAATTTGGAGATACGGGCTGTGGCATACCAGAGGATATTTTGCCACGGATCTTTGAGCGTTTCTATCGAGTCGATAAGGCTCGTTCACGTGAACAAGGAGGAACGGGGCTTGGGCTAAGTATTGTAAAGCATATGGTGGAAGGCATAGGTGGTAAAATTAGCGTTGATTCTCAACTGGGGCTCGGAACCGTTTTTACTTGTGATTTGCCAAAGGCTATATCGTAAGTTAATAGTTCGTAGTTCGCATCGAATATCGAACATCGAACATCGAACTAGCCAGGGAAGGCAAAAATGGAGGTCAAAAATGGAGGAGAAAAAAAGAAAGCAGATTTTCTGGTTTTGGAGTATAGTGCTCATCGTTTTGGCGGGTGGTGTCGTATGGTTCTATCGTTCAAGTTTGACAGCGGGGTCTATAAAATATGCTGTAGCCGAAACTGGGACGATCACTCATGAACGAAAAGTGATGGCGACATTTGCCAATCTAGAAACATTGGTGCTTGCTCCAATCTCTGGAAAGATCCAATATGTGGGCGAAGATGGGCAACGTTTCAGGCGTGGAGAGGCTGTAGCAACCATCCAAGCGGATGGTGCAGCCCCTGGAACTAAACGTGAGAATGCTCAAAACCAAATGATTCAGGCAGTGACGAGCGGGCTGTTTTTTCGCCAGAACGATGGCTTAGAATTAATTCTAACCAGTGAAAACCTTACTACGATGGATTTAGAAAAGTTATTGGCACAGACTGGCAATGTGAAAAACTCGGCTGCAACGGTTCAAATTGGGGAAGTCGTGGGAAAAATCGTCAATAATCTCATTCCGACTAAGGCCTTTCTTGAACTCCCAAGTGCTGATCAACTCGAGGTGGGAAAGACGTTACGGATAACGACTGGAAATCAAACGGTCAACGCCAAGATTTTACGTAAATCTGATCAACCCAAAGGTGCAATCGTACAGTTTCCTCACTATGTCGATGGTTCAGTGGCTGATAGGCATCATGAAGTGACTTGGATCTATCGTCCAGCTGTCACGGGTGTTCTCGTTCCGAAGAGTGCGCTGTGGACGAAAGGAGAGGAACTTGGAGTCTTTCTGGCGAGTGAGGGTGTTGTGCAATTTAAAAAGATCAAAGTCCTTGACCAGGATGAGAATCAAATCTGTATCGAAAATATCCCGAGTGGTATTCCTGTCGTGATAACCCCACGTGACGGATTAGAAGGATTAGTAGCCAACGTAAAAAATATCTAGGTTTGGGCTTCAAAAGCAGGGAAACGGCCAAAGAACGTAGAATTTACTGCGAAGGGGATTTTCCGATGTTAGTGAGTGATATAGAACAGCGCTTAGTCGAGGTCCGGCAAAGGATTGATGAAGCAGTAGCGCGTGGTACAAGAGATCCCAGGACCATCCGATTATTAGTCGTGTCTAAGACCCAACCAGTTGCTTCTATTGAACAGGCTTATCGGGCTGGACAACGAGCATTTGCAGAGAATCGTGTCCAAGAATGGTTAGAGAAGGCTCCTCTTCTTCCCAATGATTGTGAATGGCATCTGGTGGGAAGGCTACAGACTAACAAGGTTAAATACTTAGATCAAAACGTTACAATGATTCATTCACTGGACAGATTTCCTCTTTTAGAGGCTCTTAACGCACATGGAGAACGGCGTGGTATTACTTGGTCGACCCTTGTTCAAGTCAATATCGCCAAGGACCCTGCCAAGGCCGGCCTCGCGCCTGAGGAAGTTCCGGATTTTCTCAATTCTATTAGGGATTTTCCGTTTGTCCGAGTTCATGGGTTGATGACCATTGGGGCAATGGAGGCTAGCATTGCTGAAACGCAAGAGTTTTTTCGACAGCTTCGGGATCTTCGTGATACTTTACAATCCCGGAAATGGGATGGCGTTGAATTACGCGAGCTTTCAATGGGAATGAGTCAAGATTTTGAATTGGCTATAGAAGAAGGGGCAACCTTTGTTCGTGTAGGACGGCAGATCTTCGGTGAACGTGATAATGTGTTGTGAACGTAAATAGAGAATAGTTATATAGAGAATAGTGAACCTGGAAAGGGAGGATTATTAAGTGGCTAAATTAATTGACAGAGTTATCGGTATTATGGGATTTGCAGATGAGGAACCAGACGAAGATATTCTGGAAGAAAATGATCGAGAAAAGAATCTTCAAGAAGAGGTACGTACCAGCCGTAAAAATGCTCAGGTCGTAAGTATACACACTCAAAAGCAAATGCGTGTGGTGGTTATGGAACCAAATTCCTTTGAAGAAGCTCAAAACATTGCAGATCAATTGAAAAATCGCCGACCGGTTAT
>DOPS01000027.1:0-7658 GCA_003512645.1 Desulfosporosinus sp. | reverse complement strand
GAGATGCGCGATGAGCTGAAAGACAAAGGATTGTTTTGGACCAGCTCAAAATAAGGAGGGATTCTCATTTTGTTCATTGTGCAAATTATTAGTCAAGTAATTTCAATCCTTATATATGCAATTTTTGCAAGAGTAATTTCATCCTATCTTGGTCCTAAATGGTCGCCGGCTAATAATAAATTTGTGGGTATAATTTACGACATCACAGACCCAATTATTAAGCCGTTTCAACGTTTTCAGATTGGCAACGCTTCAATGGCAATTGATTTATCCCCAATCTTTGCTATCGTTGCTCTGAATGTAATCCAGTGGCTTTTATATAAAATATTCTAGTTGTGAAACTAACAATAGATCGTAGGGGACTTAGATATTGGGATGACAAAGAAACACGTTTAATAGCAGCCCATATCTTGGATCTAGTAGAAGCAGTTTATAGCGGAGATGCTAAACAAGTTACACCTTTTTTAACTGGAGCCATGCTGGAATGGGCTGAAAGGGTGCTTAGAAAAGAACATCTTTCCTTTATGTCTGAAGGTGGATTTCCAGAAGCAGAACGGGTTCGGATTCTGCTAGGTCCATGGGGAGAAGCTTTGAATTCAAAAGATGCTGACATTGCGCTGCTTTGGGTGCGTTCTCTGGATTCTCGTGCTCAACTGGAACATCGGCAGATCTTGGGTTCTCTGATGGCCTTAGGTTTTAAGAGGGATGTTTTGGGGGATATTCAAGCTGGACTGGGTGGTTTTTATGTTGCTTCAACGACTGAAATCGCTCCGTTTATTATTAATCAATGGACCCAAGCAGGGCGTGAGAAGATTGAAGTTTCGCTCTTTAGTGAGAAACCAATAGTGAATGCTGACCAAGGTGAGGAACGCCGTATTACTGTAAGTTCCTCGCGGCTGGATGCGGTAGTGGCCAATGCTTTTGGGACTTCTAGGACAGCTGCTCAGGAATGGATTACTCAAGGCAAAGTAAGAAGAGATGGGGTTGTGGTCAGCAAAGCCGAGACGGAAGTACAGCCTGATAATCTGATCTCTTGCCGAGGGTATGGGAGAATAAAGCTTTTGGAATGTTCCCAGACCCGCAAAGATAGGACAGCATGGCAAATCGTACTTTTTCGGTCACAACGGCATTAGGAGGGTAAACAATGCAAATAACTCCTCTTGACATTCGAAATAAAACGTTCCGAAAAGGGATGCGGGGTTATCAATGTGAGGAAGTAGAAAAGTATCTCGAAAGTGTTAGCGCAGAGTTCGAATCCGCGTATACCGAAAATTTCGAACTGAAAGAAAAATTAAAAGGGCTGGAAACGGAAGTCGGCCATTATCGTAAAATCGAGAATACCTTGCAACAGACTCTTGTTTTGGCTCAGCAAACAGCCGAAGAAGTGAAGGAAGTTGCGCGTCACGAGGCTGCACTCCTGCTTAGAGAAGCTGAACAGAAGAAGCTGAGCAAAGTGTCAGAAGCCCAAGAAAAGTGGGAAGAAATCCAGGAAGAAATTCAAGGACTTTCGAGAAAACGTGATTTATTACGGACTCAGCTTAAATCTTTTCTGTTGGCCCACCTAGATTTGGAAGCCTTGCAGGAAAGAGATGAGGGTATTGCGTAAAGGTTCTGTTGGCATATGTTGCTAATCTGTCTGTATTCATGGTAAAATAATCTATAGATGATTTGAAGGAGAAGGATTATAAATCGATGTATACATTAATTAGTGAGATATCTCCAGATTTTCTCATTCAAGGGTTTGGACTGCATCTGGATGAGAATGAAATTTATGTCGGGAAATTAGGAGGACAAGAGCTCCAACTTGTACCTTCCGTCGATAATTTAGATTCACAAAAGGATACCAAGATTTTTAGTGTTGGATTTGCAGAAGCAGACCATCATTTTCGCCCAGGAGATGTCTTGATGACTGGGAGTGATGATTTGCTGGATCGGGCGTTTTTAGCGATGGATGAAATTGAGCAACGTGCCGTCGTTGTCAGTTTAACGCCCTCTCAGGATGATAAGCATTTGCACTTTTCCAAAGATCAAATGGATCCCCTTGTTCAAGAATGGAAGAAACGAAAGATTTCATTCCTCTGTTTGTGGATGGTGGATCCGATCGAGTCGGAAGGACGAGCCAAGCTGGTCACTATCTTGCGCAAAGTCATTGCTAAGGACTAATTTAATTTATCAAGGTTAATCTTGAAAAACACAGTGAAAAGGACAGTTTTTGTCAAAGGTTTTCCCAAAGCGAGCGGGAAATGGTGTAAGCCCGTGGAGTCTGACAGAAAAATCACCTTGGAGTGTAGGGCTGAAATCTAAGTAAGTTTCTTACGGTTTGTCACCGTTAAATGACTTCCGAGTGACTTGTTTTGGCGACAAGGGTGGTACTGCGAGCGATCTCGTCCCTTTTTAAGAGGGACGAGATTTTTAACTATTTAAGTCAGAGGTAATTCGTTGAATTGCCCTAGATCGTGCATCGTAATTAAGGAGGAAATTTCAAAATGGACTATCGTACTACTCTCAATTTACCGGAAACGGATTTCCCGATGAGGGGAAATCTTCCTAAAAGGGAACCGGAGATCCTGAAATCATGGGAAGAGGATCAGCTTTATCAAAAGGTGCAGAAGGCACGTGCAGGACGTCCCAAATACATCCTTCATGACGGTCCGCCTTATGCTAATGGGGATATTCATCTTGGACATGCGATCAACAAGGTATTGAAAGATATCGTTGTCAAATATAAGACGATGATGGGTTTTGATGCCCCCTATGTTCCCGGCTGGGATACCCATGGTCTTCCGATCGAACAACAAGTGATCAAGAAACTGGGCGTGAATCGTCACGCTGTCTCTGTGTTAGAATTTCGTAAGAACTGTAAGGACTATGCCGAAAAATATGTAGGGATTCAGCGCGAACAGTTTAAGCGACTGGGAGTACGAGGAGATTGGGAAAATCCTTACCTCACCTTACAAAAGGAGTATGAGGCTGCTCAAATCGGAGTCTTTGGAGACATGACCCATAAAGGGTACATTTACAAAGGTTTAAAGCCAGTTTACTGGTGTCCTTCCTGTGAAACAGCTCTGGCTGAAGCGGAAATCGAGTATGCCGATAAGCCGGCTACTGCTATTTATGTCAAATTTGCTGTACGAGATGGGTTAGGTGTCCTTAATCAGGAAAATTCGTATGTCGTAATTTGGACCACGACCCCTTGGACACTTCCAGCAAATCTGGCGATCAGCGTTCATCCAGAGTTAACCTATGCGGTTGTCTCCGCACAGCAAGAACATTGGATCGTTGCTGAGGGTATGCTGGACTCCTTGCGTTCTCTGTGGAAGATGGAACTTCCAGTCGAGCAGACCCTCTCTGGCAAAGAACTTGAGGGTGTTATTTGCAGAAACCCCTTGATCGATCGTGACTCTGTGTTGATTTGCGGGGAACATGTGACCTTAGAAGCTGGAACAGGATGTGTTCATACTGCGCCAGGTCATGGAGAAGATGACTTTCTGGTGGGTAAGAAATATGGATTACCCGTCTTATGTCCAGTTGACCATCAAGGGAAATTCACTTCGGAAGCCGGGGTCTATGCTGGTCAAAAAACTGGCAAAGCCAATCCAGTCATTGTGGAAGATCTCAAGACTACGGATAACCTCGTCATTGAGGAGACGATCGAACATAGTTACCCTCACTGTTGGCGTTGCAAGAGCCCGATTATTTTCCGAGCGACGGAACAATGGTTTGCATCTATCGATGGATTTAGGCAAGCAACGTTAGATGAGATCGAGAAGGTGCGCTGGATTCCTGCTTGGGGTAAGGATCGAATCTTTAACATGATTGCCGATCGTGGAGATTGGTGTATTTCTCGGCAAAGGACTTGGGGAGTTCCAATTCCCATCTTCTATTGTGAGGATTGTGGAAAGGTGGTCGTCAATAACCAAACGATCTCCTTTCTGCAGAAGATATTCCGTCAAGAAGGGTCAGACGCTTGGTTTGCACATTCTGCTACGGAACTGTTACCGGATGGGTTTACCTGTGATTGTGGTGGAACTAAATTTCGCAAAGAGACCGATATTATGGACGTCTGGTTTGATTCCGGCACGAGTCATGCTGGGGTCTTAAAACAACGGGATCACCTAGCTTGGCCAGCGGATCTTTATTTAGAAGGTTCGGATCAGCATCGGGGCTGGTTCAATTCCTCATTATCTACGGCAGTGGCGGCTTTCGGTCAGGCACCTTACCGCAACGTACTGACACATGGCTTTGTTGTCGATGAGCAAGGGCGTAAGATGTCTAAATCACTGGGCAACGGTGTAGACCCGCTTAAGGTCGTCCAAGAATTAGGTGCTGATATTTTACGGTTATGGGTTAGTTCAGTCGATTATAAGAATGATGTCGCGGCTTCTCCTAGGATTATGAAGCAAATGTCCGAAGCCTATAGGAAGATTCGTAACACCCTTCGTTTCTTATTGAGCAATCTCAATGACTTTGATCCTGCGAAGGATAAAGTTTCCTATCAGGAACTTCAGGAACTTGACCGTTGGGCTCTGCTTAAGCTCTCTAAAGTGGTTGAACGCGTACTTCAGGGTTATGAAACCTATGAATTTCACTGGGTCTACCATACCATTCATAATTTCTGCACGGTTGAATTAAGTGCCATTTACTTGGACATTGTTAAAGATAGACTCTATGTCGAAGGAAAAACATCCCTTCTTCGCCGTTCCGCACAGACAGTACTATTTGAAGTGCTGGATTCTCTGGTTCGTCTCTTAGCGCCGGTTTTGTCGTTTATAACGGAAGAAATCTGGCCATATATTCCTGGAGAAAAGACCTTGGAAAATATCCAAATGGCAGAAATGCCGAAAGTGAATGCTGAGTGGATGAACGTTACTATGGTGGATACTTGGGATCAAATCTTAGCCTTGCGGACCGACGTCTCTAAAGCCTTGGAAATGGCGCGTCAAGAAAAACTGATCAATCACCCATTAACCGCTCAGGTGGACCTTTATCCGACGGAGGAACAGTATGGTTTCCTACAGCAAGTTCCTAATCTTGCGGAAATTTTCATTGTTTCGGGTTTAACGGTGCATAAACCCCAGGAAAATAGACCGGAAAACGTACAACTAGCAGAAGTTCACGAGGGTTTAGGGATTTTGGTGCAACCGGCTAACGGGGAAAAATGTGAGCGTTGCTGGATGTTCCATGAGGAAGTCGGAAAGGATTCTGATCATCCGACCATTTGCCCGCGTTGTAGTACGGTGGTCAAAAGTCTTTAAATTCCTTTCAGTAATAAAATCCCAGTAGACATAATGGGCGAAATAGCATATTATATTGAATAATAAGTTTAATAACCGAATGAGACTAGCGGGAGAGATCTGATAAATCCAGGCGCCGAAGGAGAAATCCCTTAAAAATCGCTTTTTTAAGGAGCAAACTCTCAGGCAAAAGTACTGCTAGTTGACGGGACTCTGGAGAGTTTCTCATAAAGAGAACACCAAAGGGGAAGCTGGAAACGGCGAATCTCTCAGGTTTAAAGGACAGAGGAAGTGCGATACGCACTTCCTCTGTCCTTTTTTATGGAGTTTTTGGTATCATTTTCATGGGTGATATCAGTTACTAAGTGACACAATATGAGAGATAGCAAATGCTAATGAGCTTTCAGAGCGATGATTCCGACGGTCTGTCGGTACCAGAAAGCGTCACAGTTTTTAAAAAATCTAACTGATCAAAGAAGGAGGAGGTGTTCTACATGGTTGAAGTAAAACGTACCCCACTTTATGAGGAACATACGGCAGGGAAGGCCAAACTGATCGACTTTGGCGGATGGGAAATGCCTGTCCAGTATGCAGGTGTGATAGAAGAACACCATGCAGTGCGGACAAAGGCGGGTCTCTTTGATGTCTCACATATGGGAGAGATTGATGTTCGAGGCAAAGAGGCACTGGCATTTGTTCAAATGTTGATTACTAATGACGCCAGTAAGCTTGAAGATGGGAAAATTCTTTATTCCCCAATGTGTTACCAAAACGGCGGCATTGTAGACGATTTGCTCGTTTATCGCTATAATCTGGAGCGCTTTTTTCTAGTCGTCAATGCTTCAAATGCGGATAAGGATTTTGCCTGGATTAGGGAACAAGCCGAAAAATTTGAGGTTGTCGTTGAGAACGTTTCTGAACAATATGCGCAACTCGCCTTGCAAGGACCTTTAGCAGAAACGATTTTGCAACGTATTACCAAGGCTGATTTAGCGCAGATTAGATATTATACCTTCCTTCATGAAGAAGTTGATGGGGCACCCTGTCTTATTTCTCGCACAGGCTATACTGGAGAAGATGGATTTGAAATCTATGTTGCACCAGAATATAGTCGTCAATTATGGCGGAAAATCTTAGAAACTGGCGCTGCTGAAGGGGTACAACCGATTGGATTGGGAGCCCGTGACACACTGCGCTTCGAAGCTCGACTCCCGTTATATGGCAATGAATTAGGAGCTGAGATAACCCCGCTAGAAGCAGGTCTTGGTATTTTCGTCAAACTAGATAAAGCAACGTTTATTGGCCGCGAGGTGCTCCTTGCTCAAAAGGAAAATGGAGTTCCGCGCAAGCTTGTTGGCCTAGAAATGATTGAGCGAGGAATTGCCCGTTCGCATTATCCACTTCAAAAGAATGGTCAAGAAATTGGCTTTGTCACCTCAGGTTCATTTTCTCCAACTCTTAATAAAAATATAGCTTTGGGTCTGGTTCGTACAGATCTGGCCGTTCTAGGTGAAACTTTAGACGTTATGATTCGAGGAAAGGCTGTGCAGGCAAAGATTATTCCTTCCTTGTTTTATAAACGTGGCAAATAATCGATGCACGAAAGCTCCTGAAGTGAGCATAGGGACGAACGGATGTTTATTTAACCTTAGGGTAAGATAACCAAAATTTGAGGAGGATGATCGTATGAATCCAGTTGAATTAAAGTATAACAAAGACCATGAATATGCCAGAGTGGAAGGGAATGTTGTGACCTTTGGAATCACGGACCATGCACAGGAAAGTCTGGGAGATGTCGTGTTTGTTGAGCTTCCAGATGAAGGCTCGACGGTCACTGTAGGAAAGTCCTATGGTACGGTAGAATCGGTCAAAGCAGTTTCCGATATTACTGCCTCAGTAAGCGGGAAAGTCGTTGGAGTCAACACCTTGGTTATGGATACCCCTGAACTGTTAAATAGTGATCCGTATGGTGAGGGTTGGTTGATTAAAGTCGAAGCCGATGATTTATCTGCTCTAGACAGCATGATGTCTGCTGAGGAATACGAGACGTTTTTAGCACAGGAGGAACATTAGAATGAACTTTGTACCGAATACGGACAGTCAAAAGGCGCGCCTCTTAGCCCGTATTGGGGTTAAGTCAGTCGAGGAACTCTTTGAGGATATTCCTAAAGAAGTTCGCTTACAACGCCCTCTGGCTATTCGTGGAGGGATGTCAGAGCAAGATTTAGTCAAACACGTTAAAGGATTGGCTAATCAAAATAAAACTGTGGAAGAGTTCAGTTCTTACTTGGGAGCTGGGGCTTACGAGCATTATATCCCGAGTTTTATTGACCAGTTATTATTGCGTTCTGAATTTTATACAGCCTATACTCCCTATCAGCCCGAGATTAGTCAAGGGACTCTGCAGGCAATTTATGAATATCA
>DOPS01000327.1:0-3407 GCA_003512645.1 Desulfosporosinus sp. | reverse complement strand
AAAATCGGTTTATGGTTAGAAAGTATAACTCTTCCTCCAATGTCAACTTTATTATTGACAACAGGAATTCCCGTTTCCAACACCTCATACATGGCAGAATCCGGAAGCACTTCTCTGGCCATTTCCCCTACAACATCGCCATTAATCCCCAGCAACTCTTTAGCGGCCTTGTTGCATCCTACTATGTATCCATTAGAATCGACCATCAGCACTCCATGATATATCTCTTGAAATCCTGCTTCAAACTGCACCAATTCAACACCTCCGGTCCGTTATATAACACTTGCAACTTGTGTGCCAAATTTACAAGATTGCAATATAGCTACTATTTGTCTGTTTTATGGGAAAATTCAGTTTTTTAAAAATAAACAAAATGCATTCTTGCATTAATATTTAATGTAATTCAGGGATCATTATTGCATAGTTGTTAAATTAGTGAGGAATTAATGAGGAATTGAATCAAATGCATAATCACATTGTATTAATGCCTATGCGCATTATTCTGAGAAGAAATTAAAAGAATTTCCTTAAAGTAAATTTAATTAATTATAGGCTAATCTATAGTTCGTTTTTTAGCAATAAATTAAATTGTCGAATTTACAGCAAATGTTGTCTTATATGGATTAATTTATCTTTATTTTACCCATTATACTGTATTATAGCTTTTGCATACCCTAATAGAATTCCTGATTGCATTTTTATAATGCAATTAGGATATTGCTTAGCGATTATAGCTATAGCGTTTACTAGATAATTGAATACATAATACACATGCAAATCTGCAGAGTGTGTTGCTTTAATATTAGTTTTATCTTGAAAATCTGTATAAAGTGCAAGAGTGGCACGGACTTTGCAATGTTAAACATTTACGTAATGAAAAGGAAAGAGGATGGTAATGGTGACTGTTTACACCGAAGATCAAATAGCACAAATGAAAAAAGATGACATGAGATACTTTTTGCATCCAACAAGTTCGATAGCCGACATGGAATCATGGGGTGGACCTAAGATTATTGCTGAAGGCGATGGAATTCGGGTTAAAAGTGTTGAGGGTAAGACCTATATAGACTGTGGAGCGGGTCTGTGGTTAAACAATGTAGGATATGGCCGAACGGTATTGGCCGAGGTTGCCAAAAACCAAATGGAAACGTTGTCTTTCTTTCAAACCTTCAATGGCTATTCTCATCCATCAGCCATTGAGGTGGCAAAAAAAGTAGCTACAATGATCCCCATGGATAATCCCAGGATCTTTTTTACTAGTGGGGGTTCAGAGTCTAATGATACGGCCTACAAACTGGCCCGGATCTTTTGGTACTTGCAAGGGAAGCCTAACAAGAATCACATCATTGCAAGGACTAAAGCCTATCACGGGGTTTCTTATGGGGCAGTAAGCGCGACAAGTTTACCTGGTTTTTGGGATGGATTCAGACCCTTAGTCCCATCATTCCATCACATTGAGCATCCTCATTGTTACTTCTGTCCCTGGGGAAAAGAACACGGTCTTTGTGATCTTGAATGCGCAGGAGCGCTTGAGGAAAAAATACTCGAACTCGGCCAGGACAATGTTGCGGCCTTTACGGCCGAACCGGTCATCGGAACCGGAGGTGCAATCGTTCCGCCAGACGGCTATTATCAACGAGTACGGGAAATTTGCGATAAATATGACGTCTTATTTATCGCGGATGAGGTGATTACGGGCTTTGGTCGGACAGGTAAGATGTTTGGCATGCTGCATTGGGGAGTAAAACCCGATATTATGATGATGGCGAAAGGAATTACCAGCGGATACATTCCTATGGGAGCTGTCGGGATCTCAGAGAGAGTCTATACACCGATCAGAAACCACGGCATCTTTATGCATGGGTATACCTACAGTGGTCATCCAGTAGCCTGTGCAGTTGCCTTAAAGAATATCGAAATCATTGAACAAGAAAACCTCGTAGCCAATGCCCACGAGAAAGGCGAACTATTACGTTCACTCATCCGTGACTTGAGGTTACCCTGTATTGGTGAAGTTAGGGGCCTAGGACTGATGAATGCCGTCCAGCTCGTTCAAAATGCTGAAAACAGGACCAAATTTAACTCTGCCCTAGGATTTGCCAAGCGTGTGTCTGCTATTGCTTGGGAAAACGGCTTGGCATTGCGACCGTTAATTGATGACGGATTGCAATTGTCCCCTCCGTTGATCATTACCGAAGCGGACATTATTGACCTTGTAGATAAATTAGGTAAATCCATTGACCAAGCTCATCGCGAATTCTTGGGAAACCCACTTTAGTCTCAGTGACTAACCTAAGATCGACAAAAGCACCCTTTGAGATGTTTGGACTAGTTCCAAGTTACTCAAAGGGTGCCTTTGTCCTGCCAAGTTTCAACTTCTACGTACAGGGCTGCACTCACTTCGCCATTATGTAGAGTCTCAGGTTATGGGGAGTGTTACCCGAAAATGTTATTTCTAGGGCCTTTGTCATGAAAACACTCCCCATAATATTTTTTAGTCACATAAAGAATTCAGCCATCATTAAATCACCGTCTTCTTCCCATTTCGGAAGCCCCTCAGGTACTAAATCTGGATATGCATTTTCAATAGCTTTCCGTTTCATCTCACTGTGGGCCCTGGCGTAGACCTCGGTTGTGGAACAATCACTGTGCCCCAGAAAGTCTCGGATATATATTAGGTTGACACCGGACTGTAGCAAATGCATGCTTTTGCTGTGGCAAAATATATGGGGTGTGATTGGAAAACGGACAGTAAAAGCTGTCTCCGTTTTTGCTTGTTCAACATATTTATTAATAATGTAAGAAATTCCCCAACGGGACAATTTCTGACGTTTCTGGTTTACAAACAAGAGACTTTCGGCATCTGCCATCCCTGTGCAGATTTTCCTGGTATTCATATAAGAATCAAGCAGGGATTTTGTGTTGCTCATAATTGGAACCTGGCGAACCTTTCTTCCTTTTCCACATGAAATTGGGAGAAGTGAATGACAATGCAGAAGGATTTTTTGAGAAAGAAATGACTCAGGCCGCAGTTGCTAGCTCGGATGGTTCAGTAAGCGCCATGGAGATGTTTGCATTCCCTGGTAAAATTCAAAACGGAAGCGGGAAAGCTGTAATAGAGATGCTCGAAAGAGAAAATGATTTCTTGGATCGCAAGATCATGGTGCTTTTCGAATTGACGCATACGCCGAATTAGGTGATGAAAGCGAGGTGTTATGGTGTATACCCAATATTTAGGACTTTTATATTATTAGTCGAGGCACCATATATCCGTCACTGGTACCGTTTTCAAAAGCCTTATTCTCGACTGCTTTTTTTACAATGTTGATTGATTTGTTTTAGTCCGTCGACAGGTGGATTCGCTCACTTCAAAGGGTACCATTTTGGTACCCTTTGAAGTGAGCGAA
>DOPS01000122.1:0-14547 GCA_003512645.1 Desulfosporosinus sp. | reverse complement strand
GACTCTTTTAATTTTTCCTTCAGGTTTTGGAGTTCGGAAATATCACGGACATTAGTGACTACTCTATGAACCTTACCTTCTATATCGAAAATCGGATTACCAGTAACGAGCACCTCTTTGCCTGTGGTGCTAACTTTCTGGACATTTGTAATAGTTCGTCCTTCTCGTAAAGCCTTGATGGTAATAGATTCATACTCAAAAATGCCTTTAACAAATAAATCATCGATTAGTTTTCCTTCAAAGTTCGTGGCATCTAATCCGGTTAATCGGGCTAAGGCTTGGTTGATTCTGATGCCTACTCCTTCTTGGTTGGTTATCATAACGCCGTCGAAAGAGGATTCGATAATCGCATCCAGTTCGAGGTTAAGTTGCTTTACCGAAGCGAGTTGGGAGGAGATATTCTCTAATTCGGTGATATCTTGAAAAATTGCCACCGCACCACAAATATTGTCATTCAAAATAATGGGGGAGCGGTTGGATATAATAGTGCGACCGTTAACCACTAATTTTTGGCCAAATTCTGTAAGACCCGTCTCAATGATATTGGTAAGTCCACTGACAGGAAAAACTAGTTTCATCGGTTTCCCGATGATATTACTATCCACACTAAGTAAACGGTAGGCTTCCTTGTTCATAAATATGATTTCACCGAGGGCGTTGAGAGCAATGATACCAACAGGTGCGCTTTCCAGAATGGCTTGGTTAAACTCATTTTGAGTCGTCATCTTTTGAGTAAGATTAGTAAATGCTTCCTTAAAAGTGATTAAGCCATCCGAGTTACCCTGAGAATCTTCTCTAGAGAACGCACAATTGCCCTCTGGAAACCCTTCTTTTCCATCTAAACCTCCCTGATAAGGGCCGATTTTTGTTTGCATGGCATCTTTGACTTTACCCTGATTTTTGAGGGGCTCATTGGACCTTGTCCATTTTAGGGCAGTTGCCAGACTCAGAATGCCGAGCAATACCTGGTCTTTTATAACAGGTGCAAAACAGAGTTTATTAGCGATTAAGAGATCGATTATTTCAGAAATGGGCTGGTCTGGGTTAAGTTGAACTGGACAGGGGTTAGATATTTTAAATACGCCCATAAAGCTCTAGCCCTCCTATTCATCAATTATCTGGCGAGGGAAGATTGGTCAATTTCGCTGGTAAATGGATGGTTGGATAACTGAACGAGTTCACTCTCGAATTACTAAAACTTAGCGTGATGTAGCCAGCTTCCAGTGATAATTGGGCACACTTGATGGTCACTCAATACCCATACGACCCTAAAGACCTAACATCTCTTTGAGTATACGGGATTTGGGCCGGCTCACAGGGATTTCGCTACGTTCATGGTCATCGACTACTATAGTGTAAGTTCCATTAAAATAGGGGAAAAGTTCCCTCATGTGCTGTGTGTTTACTAAATAACAACGATGGGAACGAAAAAAAAGGGCGGAGTTTAAACGTTCTTCCAACTCCCGTAAGGTGAAACGGGTTAAGTAAGAGTCCTTTTGGGTTTTAATGAAGACCTTGTCTTTATCGGTATAGATAAAGATAATGTCGTTCTGGTGTAAGAGAATTATTTTGCCTCTTAGTTCAACAGGTACAACTTCCAAAGGTTTAATGGGAGGTGTTATAACATCACTTTTAGCAGGTAGCGGCTTACTCTTCGGTCCAGCTGGTTTGCCTATCATTTGACGCACTTTCATGAGGCTTTCTTCCAGGCGTTTAGGGTGAATAGGTTTAAGAAGATAGTCTAAACCATTTAAAGCAAAGACAAACGCATACTCTTCATGAACCGTGGTGAAGATAATTGTGAGTGAATCCGATTTTTCTCTCAATAGGTGGGCTAGGTCAATCCCGTTTAAGCCAGGCATAAGAATGTCTAAAAAAATTAGGGAATAATCCAGATTATCAATTAACTCTAGGGCTTCTAATGCATTTGAGGCTTCCCCAACAATCTGAACATCCTCAAAAGGCTGGAGTAAATAGCCCAGTTCTTGACGTGCGGAGTCATCGTCATCGACCAATAGGACACGATGTTTCAAGCGGATCCCTCATTTCTTAGCATATCCGAAAAAGAATTTTGGTGGTATAAGCAACAACGACTGCTTTGCAGGTATTCCACTAAGAACTGGAGAAAAAAGTATATACGAAAATCTATAAAATATACTTTTTAAAATATTCTGTTAACAGTTCTTATATGCAAGTATTATACCACATCATTCACTACGACCCTTGAAGATAAATTAGTAAGAAATTAGATAATAAACGCTATATAGCAACAATTTACGCTTTAAAGTTCGAACCCTTGTCCCTGGAGTATTAATCATTGAAAGTAAATACTCTTGGAATTGAGTATTTACCGAGTCATATGTGCATCATTGCGATGCACATATGACTCGGTACAAGCTGTGATTCAAGTGACTTTTTGTACAGAATCGAAAAACCACTGCATAACTGCAGTGGTTTTTCGATTTCTCACTTTCTTAATATATTAAATATTAAGAGAAATCAGTGGATATTAAACCGTTGACAATTAAGTTTCAACAGTTAAGCGGTCAATTTTAGCTGATCAATTTTATAATGGGTGGAACAGTTTGTGTAATGGCATGACATTTGCATAAAGATAATTCAAGTTTACTTATATTTCAAAAGGAGGAAGAAGACACGCACTTTTATAAGCCCGTGAAAGCTACCTACTTATACCTAATACTATTTGTTTGAAGAGGAGGTGTGGAAGAAAAGATATAGTTTTAGTTTTAGTTGATTCTTAATTCGAAGAATGGTTGTTAGAAGTTGAGAAGATAAATATGACCAATATTTAGGAGGGTAATTAATGGACTTAAATAGTTTGAACAGATGGCCCCGTCAATCGGATACCAAAAATCATGATTTATTTGGCAATGAGCACTTTGGCACGGAAGCACCTTGTGTAATTTATGAGAAAAAGCCCATTGTGGACCCCAAAGGAAACATTGTGCCGAGCCTTTATTCAGCATGGGTAACTCTGAACAACCCCTCACAATTTAATTCCTACACCACAGAAATGGTTAAAGGAGTTATTGCCGGAATGCAAAAAGCATCGGCTGATCGCTCCGTTGTCGCTGTTGTCTTTACCGCTGTAGGAGACAAGGCATTTTGTACAGGCGGCAACACTAAGGAATATTCCGAGTATTATAGCATGAATGGTACAGAGTACGGTTCTTATATGGATCTCTTCAACGCGATGGTCGATGGTCTCTTAAATTGCAAAAAGCCAGTTATCTGCAGAGTAAACGGTATGAGGGTTGCTGGCGGACAGGAGATTGGTCTGGCTTGCGACCTCACGATCTCTTCCGATATGGCTATTTTTGGGCAGGCAGGCCCGAAACACGGATCTGCTCCAGTTGGTGGTGCCACTGACTTCCTGCCTGAATTTTTAACCATGGAGCAGGCCATGTGGAACTGCGTTTCCTGTGAAATGTGGAGCGCTTATAAAGTACATCGGATGGGCATGATCAGCAAAGCCATTCCCGTCTTGAAACTCGACGGCAAATTCATTCGCAACCCGCTGATTAAAACCGAAAATTATGTTGAAGACGGAGAGATCGTTTACGGGGACTTTAAAACAGGAGAAGCAGCTGCAGAGGCTAAAAAAATCATCAGTGAAGCCACTACAGACTTTACCCAGTTGGATAAAGAAATTGATAAGATCATCTATGTATTTACCAACTTGTTCCCTAACTGTCTGATGATGTCCATTGATGGTGTTCGCGCTAAGAAGAAATTCTTCTGGGATCAAGCCAAACTACTGAACCGTCACTGGCTGGTCGCCAACATGCAGAGCGAGGCATATATGGGCTTCAACGCTTTCAACAACAAGAAAGCAACCGGTAAAGACACGATTGACTTTATTAAGTATCGTCAGTTGCAGGTGGAATGTAAGCCATATACCACGGAATTCTTTGAAGCAGTTATGGCACCTCTCCTAGAGAAGTAAATCTAGGCTGTGCAACCTATGGCGACCGCTGGGGCCTAAAGGTTTAGCGCTAGCCAAGTTTTCTAAAGGGCCAGAGTTAAGCTGAAACACTTCTTGCTTAACAAGCATGAAGGTTTGTTATGGATTTATGAGCGATTATTTATGGTAAAAACATACCTAGAGGGGTTGAAAAATGAGATACGCAGAGACAGGGTATAATCTAGAAATTGATTTATCCCGAGGAAACATTGAGAGGGTAGAAACTGACCCGAAATTAGCCGAACTTCATCTTGGCGGGCTAGGTACCAACGCTAAGATATTATGGGATAGGGTTCCCCCTGAAGTTGAACCCTTTTCTCCTGAAAATCTCCTGATATTTAGCGCTGGTCTTTTAACCGGGACCCCTGCTCCCGGTGCTAATCGCACCATTGTTTCTACCATTTCTCCACAGACTAATTTAATGGCATTTTCAATGATGGGGGGATTTTTTGCACCAGAATTGAAACATGCCGGTTATGACAAGGTGATCATTCGCGGGCAGTCCCCCGATCTGGTTTATCTGTGGATAAACAATGACAAAGTAGAAATACGTGATGCCAGTCATCTCGCGGGGATGGGCACGAATGAAACTGCAGACCTTATTCGAAAAGAATTGAAGGAACCCAACGCTCAGGTAGCTTCTATCGGCTTAGCCGGTGAAAATAAGGTCTTTTATGCTTCCATCGAGCAGGGCAGGTCCAGTTGCAGCCGCTTAGGAGTTGGCGGCGTTATGGGAAGCAAACGCTTAAAGGCGATAGTCGTCCGTGGTACAAAAGACGTCAATATTGCTAGACCAGCTGAATTTCTGGGGCATTGCAACGATGTTCTAAACTATATTCAAGTCCGAGCGGAAAATCCACTGGGCATGGTACCCCCTATTTTAGCTGGGCTTGGTTCACCGCAGGAAATGAAAATCCATGATGAGAAGTGGCACACCGAGAGTTTCATGTGGGGAAACGCCCGAACACGGAGGAGAGATTTCTGGACTGAAGACATCGAAAAGCAGTGGACAGAGAAACAAGAAAGTGTGCGGGAGCGGTTCTTAAGTTGCTATAACTGTCCGATGTCCTGCGGGGCATCAGTCGCCTACCCAGGAATCCCCAAATACATGATGAAATGTTACTCGAAACTTACCTATACCATGGCATCCATGACAGACCTGGATTTTGGTTTTAGAATCAACTCTAAAGCTCAGGCCTATGGGGTGGACGGATTCACAACCCCGCAAACGATTGCCTTCGCCCTTGAGCTTTATGAAGCTGGCATTTTGACGGATGAGGATATGCCGGGATTCCCGTCCGATAATGAGGAACGATTTTTCTGGTTACTGGAGAGAATTGTTCGGCGCGAAGGGATCGGCGATATTTTAGCCGAAGGGACCTATTGGGCTGCCAAAAAGATTGGTAAAGGCGCAGAAGAATATGCGCATAACAACATTAAGAAACATGAGCAGCTGCCACTCAAGTTAGGAATGTTGAATCCCGTCTATTTCCTTATGTATTCTACTGGGGAGAAGATAAACATTACCCAAATTGAAGGGCAGTTCCCCCAGGCGCCTTTTGATACGAAAGAGCAGAAAGAAGAGTTTATCTCGGATTGGTTCCATGTTCCTGCTGAAAAATTTAAGAAATATTTCCTAGACTGGGAACACCGCGGAGAACACTCCAATCCATATTACCCAACTGTTGAAGCTTCTTGTGAAATCGTTGACTGGATGGAGCAGATGCACTACATTGATGACGCCACCGGGATTTGCGCTGGTTTGTCATCGTTCCCCCTGAAGCCTGCGTATCATCTGCACAATTATGCCAATGTCATTTCAGCAGCGACTGGGTTTGAAATGAATGAAGCAGAGCTAGTACAAGCTGCTAAGAGGAACCGAACTTTAATTAGAGCCTTTAATGTACGAAGAGGCTTAACAAGAGAAGACGAACGTCCCCCAGAGGACCATTGGAAGAAACGTTTTCCTGATCTTGAAGCTACCCTCTTAGATGAATATTACAAATTTAAGGGCTGGAACCTTAAAGGTATTCCAACGAAAGAGTCTTTACATGAATTGTCGATGGATTACGTGAGCGAAGACTTTGAACAAAGAGGTATTATGACAAATGAGTAAAATTAAGAAGAAAGTCAAGGTAATCAAGATCGATGTAGATAAGTGCAATGGTTGTCGGGCCTGTGAGGTGATTTGCTCATCCTTTCACGCTACCCCAAAATATAGCAGCAATAATCCGGCGAGGTCTCGTATTCGAATGATTCGTGATCCTTTAAAAGATATCTATCTCCCTGTTTACGCGGGTGAATATGCTACAGCCGAATGTATGGGCAGAGACAAATATGTGATAGACGGCAAGGAATATAAGGAGTGTGACTTCTGTAGAGCTTCCTGCCCATCCCGAGATATTTTCAAAGAACCCGATTCCGGACTGCCTCTGAAATGCGATATGTGTGAAGATGAAGAAGAGCCCTTGTGTGTTAAGTGGTGCCTGGCTAAAGCCCTAACTTACGAGGAAAGGGAAGAGGAAGCCGAAGAAGACGTCAAGCTGGGTGATATGGAGATAGGCTTGAATGCCTTGGTAGACAAATATGGATTCCAGAAGCTTGCAGATACCATGGCCCGGATGTCACAGAAGGGCTAAAACATTAATTTGAAAGAAGAGGATTAAAAATCGTGGAGATTGTAGCCCCCTTCAAAGAGGCCATCGATGAAATTAAAGAGAGCGGCGCAGAAGCCGTCAAATTCTGCTATCAATGCGGAAAATGCGATACTGTCTGTCCCTGGAATAGGGTAAGAACTTTCAGTATGCGCAAGTTAATCCGAGAGGCAACCTTCGGTTTGACTGAGATAGAAAATGAAGAGATCTGGCGCTGCACAACCTGCGGCAAGTGCCATCAGAGATGCCCCAGAGACGTAAAGCAGATCAATGACATGATCGGCCTGCGTAGGTTCGCTACGGGATATGGTGTTTTTCCTGAGGCTGTCAAGCCTGTCCGCGCTGCAAGCGCAGGCCTTTATTCAGAAGGTAACCCCTTTGGTGAAGCACGATCCAAGAGGGCAGACTGGGCAGAGGGTCTCTCAGTAAAACCATTCACAGAAGGAATGGAAGTCTTATATTTTCCAGGCTGCTACCTTAGCTATGACTCTAGATTAAAGAAAGTAGCTCGAGCCACAGTCAATATCCTTAATAAGGCAGGAGTGGATTTTGGGATACTAGGTACTAAGGAGAATTGCTGTGGAGAAAGCATCCGCAAGACAGGCAATGAGGCAGAATTCAAACGCTTAGCCAGGGAAAACATCAAAACGTTTATCGATAACGGGGTAAAGAGAATCCTTGTTTCTTCCCCCCATTGCTACCACACCTTTAAGAATGAGTATCCTGAATTCAACGTGAAGTTTGAGATTGTTCATATTTCCCAGTATTTATTTGAGCTGATAAATGACGGCAGGCTTCAAATTAATAAGGAGTATGAGAAAAAAGTTACGTATCATGACCCATGTTACCTGGGTCGACATAATGGCATATATGACGAACCGCGTGGAATCTTACAGAAAATACCGGGTTTGGTCCTGAACGAGATGGCTGAGTCGCGGGAAGAAAGTATGTGTTGTGGAATGGGAGGAGGCAGGATTTGGATGGAAACTCAAAAGTCCGACAGATTCGCCAACCTCAGATTAGATCAAGCTGTTGGGGTTGGGGCTGAGGTTCTGGTTACTTCCTGCCCGTATTGCATAACCAATTTCGAGGATAGCAGGTTAGTCATGAGCTATGATGATGTCATTCAGATTAAGGACATTACGGAGATCATCCAGGAGGTTATTTAGAAGAGGAAGAAGACATGCAAGAAGCGATTGGCATCAGGACCTCAGTTCATATGCCTTACGAGACGGAGCGAGGAGGTGTCAGAAAGTGGATTATGATGATGTATTAAAACATCTTTCTCTGTGTGGTCTTGATTGTGAGAGATGCGCCGATTATGAAAACGGGGAAATCAAACAATTAAGTTCAAGGCTTGCTTACCTACTCGGGAATTATAAGCCAGTTGCAAAAATGAAAACAGAAAGAAACCCTATTTTTAAGGGGTACACTCAGTTCGCAGAAATCCTGACCTCTTTTTCCAATGGCTCGTGTAGTGGGTGCAGAGGTGAAAATGTGCAATGTCCGCTAACGACTTGTTCCGCTAAAACCTGCCATAAAGAGAAAAGCGTTGATTATTGTTTTCAATGTAATGAATATCCTTGTGAAAAGCAGTTTACTGGTCGTTTAAGGGAACGCTGGAGATATATAAATGACCGCATGAAGGAAATTGGCGTAGTCGAATATTATTACGATCAAGTTAAGTTACCCAGATATTAATATTATGCACTAACCACCATTAGGCCGGGATTTGTTTTTATCTTTCCTAAACTAAAAGAAGCTATTAAGTCGGCAGCCCGGCCGAACCCGAACAGTACGGGTACATAAAAACTACGGAGGTGATATAAAGTGGAAAATGAACTATTGCTAAAAGAACAGATTCAACTACTTTGTAATAGTGCTGGAGACAAGAATTTTGGAGACGTTATGGTTGTTGGTGGAGGGATCAGCGGTATTCAAGCCTCTCTTGATCTGGCCACTGCCGGTTATAAGGTTTACCTAGTTGACAAAGCGCCGAGTATCGGCGGCCATATGGCCCAACTTGACAAAACCTTTCCAACCAATGACTGCTCAAGTTGAATAATCAACCCCAAACTGGTCGAGGTCGACCGGCAGCCGAATATTGAGGTCCTGACTTATACTGAAGTTGACAATGTAGAAGGGGAAGCTGGTAACTTCAAGGTAACCTTGAAGAAAAGGCCCAAATATGTTGACGAGAGCAAATGCACGGGTTGTACTGTCTGTGTAGAATACTGCCCGGTCAAGTACCCTGATCAATTTAATCAGGAAATATCCGATAATAAAGCCATCCATATTTACTTCACTCAAGCGATACCTCTGTCCACTTATATTGATGATAGCTGCCTTTACCTTAAAGAAAAGAAATGTGGTATTTGCCAATCGGTCTGTAAGACGGGTGCCATAGATTTTAATCAAGTGGCAGAGAAGGTCGAAGTAAATGTAGGGGCGATAGTTCTGTCCCTTGGGTTTGAGCCCTTTGATCCTAAGTTGAGGAATGACTATGGCTACGGAAAGTTTGAGAACGTGGTAACCAGTCTTGATTATGAACGAATATTAAGTCCATCCGGGGCCTACGAAGGGGAGATACTGCGCGCTTCAGACAAAAAGCATCCCCATAAAATTGCCTGGATTCAATGTGTCGGTTCCAGACAGGTTAACCCTGAAGGTGGCAACAGCTATTGTTCTGCAGTATGTTGCTCATATGCCCAAAAACAGGTGATTCTGACCAAAGAGCATGACGCTGAGGCCGAGTGCACCATATTCCATAACGATATTCGTTCCTATAACAAGGATTTAGAGCGCTACTTCCAAAAAACAGAGCAACTCCCCGGGGTTCGATTTATCAGAAGCTACGTATCGATAGGAAAAGAGATCCCGGAAAGCAAGAATGTAACGATCAGATATTCGACTCTCGATGATGGAGTAAAAGAGGAAGAATTCGATCTGGTGGTCTTATCCATCGGCTTGAATCCGCCTACTGGTTATGAGGATCTGGCAGATAAGTTCGGCATCGAGCTCAANNTTTCAGGGTCCTCTGGATATTCCAGAGTCGGTTTATTCTGCCAGCGGGGCTGGCTCCCAATGTGGTGAACTGCTTGACTTCAGGCGAGGGAAGCTGTCCAGGGAAAGGCAATATCCGCCAGAAAGGGATGTCTCCCAAGAGGAGCCTAAGGTAGGCGTCTTTGTCTGTCATTGTGGGGCAAATATATCTAGGATAGTAAATGTTCCTTCCACGGTCGAATATGCTTTAAGCTTACCCAATGTAGTCTACGCTCAGGAACAGCTATTTTCATGTGCCACTAATTCTGCCAAAGAAATTGCAGACATGGCCAAGGAAAAAGGGCTCAATCGCTTAGTGATCGCTGCCTGCTCTCCCAGGACCCTTGAACCGTTGTTCCGGGACACCCTACGAGAAGCGGGAATTAACCAATACTACTTGGAAATGGCTAATATTAGAGAACATTGCTCTTGGGTCCATGCCAAAGAAAAAGAAGAGGCTACCCAAAAGGCCAAGGATCTAGTCCGGATGTCAGTAGCTCGAGCGTGCTATTTGGAGCCTTTGCAGGAATTTGCTCTGCAGGTTAACAAGACGGCCTTAGTGGTTGGAGGCGGACTGGCCGGGATGACTAGTGCACTGAGTGTGGCCAATCAGGGGCATGAGGTTTACCTGCTGGAGAAGGATAAAGACCTAGGGGGAATCGCACGCAAAATCTATTACACCCTCGAAGGGCTTGATGTTCAAGAGACTTTGCAAGAGGTCATCCGCAAGGTTTATCAGCACCACTTAATCCATGTCTATACTGATGCTACCATCACAGGTACGACGGGTTACGTTGGGAATTTCGTAACCAAGGTGAAACATGAAGGAAGAGTCAGTGAGATAAAACATGGCGCCACCATTCTCGCGACAGGTGCTGAGGTATATCAACCCACGGAATACCTTTATGGCGAAGATGATAGGGTAATGACTAACTTGGAGTTGGAGGAGAAAATCGCCAAAGGAAATGAAGGGCTGCTCAACTCTAAGAGTTTGGTGATGATCCAATGCGTAGGATGTAGAAATGAAGACAGAAACTACTGTAGTCGGATCTGTTGTAGTGAGTCGATCAAGAACGCCCTGAAACTAAAAGAGCTAAACCCTCAGATGGACATCTATATTTTGTTTAGGGATATCAGAACCTATGGCTTAAAAGAGGATTATTACAGGGAAGCGGCAAGTAAGGATGTCAGGTTCATCCGCTATGAGCCGGAGGATGGACCATCGGTGGAACCAGCTGTGGATGAGGATGGACGGAGTGTCTTAAGGGTTAGCGTGACCGATCTTGTTTTAGGTAAGAAACTGGAAATCGATGCTGATGCCCTCGCTTTAGCTGCCGCCGTTATTCCATCAGAGGGAAGTCAGGAAGCAACCCGGTTATTCAAGGTAACAACCAATCTTGATGGTTTCTTTAAAGAAGCCCATGTCAAATTAAGGCCTGTTGAGTTTGCTGTCGATGGGGTTTATCTTTGTGGAATAGCCCACTATCCTAAACTAATATCGGAATCTGTCAGCCAGGCGTATGGAGCTGCCGGGCGAGCCATAACTCTGCTCTCCCATGATACAGTCGTAGCCTCCGGAGCTGTTTGCGAAGTGAAGGAGAGTAGCTGTATTTCGTGTGGAGCATGTATCACCGCATGTACGTATGGTGCACTAGAATTTTATGAGACACCACAAGGCAGAAAGGCTAGGATTAATCCTGTTCTTTGTAAGGGAGATGGTCTCTGTAACACAAAGTGTCCAACAGGAGCAATTCAACTAAAACACTTTACTGATGAAGAGATCATGAGCCAAATTGACACGGCGGTTTAAGACGGGATTACTACTAAGTAAGGCGGTGAGAACGAGTGAGTACAGGACTTAAATTTAAACCAAAAATATTAGGTTTTGTATGCCATTGGTGAGCATACGGGTCTGCGGACCTAGCTGGCGTGTCCAGACTACAATATTCAACTGAAAGCAGGATTATTCGCGTCATGTGTTCCGGTAGAGTCGACCTGTCCTTTGTATTAAGGGCCTTCTCCAATGGAAATGATGGAGTGTTTATTGGTGGTTGCCGTTTTAATGATTGTAATTATAGTACCCATGGTAATTACCATGCCTTAAACATGGTACTTCTGTGTAAGAAAATAATGGAGAACATTGGGCTGAACCCCGAAAGGTTAAGGATGGAAACAATGACTTCCGGGGAAGGAAACCTATTCGCCGAAGTAATGAATGACTTTGGCAAGAAGATGAAAGAGTTAGGGCCTCTAGGCAAGGCCGAAGGAATAGACAAGAAGACCTTAAAGTCCAAACTTGAAGCAGTTACAAACTTAGTCCCTTACATCAAACTGGTGGAAAGGGAGAGAATGCGAATAACGATTCAATCGGAGGAGGTCTATCATAATTTCTTCGCCAGTGACGAGTTCAAAACGTTGTTTGATGAAACAATTGGGGAGAAATTGGCAATCAGCCAAATTATCTCACTCTTGCGGGACGGGCCCCAGACAACCGGAGAGATCTCTAAGGTATTAGACCTGACCCCGTCTGAGGTATCAAGGCACCTTAATAGTTCATCAAGTCAAGGACTAGTCAGGTACGAGGAAAGCCAAAAACGCTTTGCTCTCGCCTAAGGAATAACTGTGTTTCCTGTAGATATAATGCCTGAAAGATTACAATCACTCGAACTTCGAACATCGAACATCGATTTCGGGGAGAGAAGGAGGTCAGGACAGAGAGATTATGGATAATGATGCAATTGATCAGATTTTAGATAAATATCAGGGCCAAGCCGGTTCACTGATTCGAGTCATGATGGAGATTCAGGAAGAGAAACATTGGCTTCCCAGAGAAGTATTAGCGAAGATCAGTGAGAAATTAGGGGTGCCCTTTAGTCGAGTACTGCGCATAGCTACCTATTATAAAACCTTCAGTTTGACTCCCAAAGGACGTCATGAAATTCACGTTTGTACAGGTACCGCCTGTCATATTCGTGGTGCGCAGAGTGTTCTCGACTCGGTGCAAGACCTGACTGGAATTAAACCTGGTGAAACGGATGCGGATCAGAAGTTTAGTTTGGAGACCGTTAACTGCCAAGGCTGTTGCACTTGTGGTCCAATGCTAAAAATTGATGATCAGACTCACAGTAGGATATCGCCTAACGAGATAGCAGAGGCGTTAAAAAAATATGATTGAGGGAAGATTATGACAAGGATAAATTCGGCTGCTGAATTGGAAGAACTCAGGCAGGGCATCTTGTCAAAAAAAGATCCCGATAAGCCTAGTATCGCTATATGTGCGGGACTCAGCTGTCTCGGCCTCGGTAACGGCCTAGTTATTAACGCCTTTAAAGAAGAAATCAGGAAACAATCGTTAGAAGCTAAAGTGGATGTAATAGCCACCGGCTGCCATGGCTTTTGTGAAAAAGGGCCGATTGTTGTTATTTATCCTGAAGAAATCTGCTATTTAGAGGTTAAGCCGCAGGATGTCCCGGAGATAATTTCCCAGACTATTATTGAGAAAAAAGTAATCAACCGCTTGGTTTATACAGACCCCCATACTGGTGAAAAAGTAGCGCAGATGGCTGAAATACCTTTCTATAAAAACCAGATGCGGGTTCTGATGGGTAATAACGCAAAGATTAATCCTAAGAGCATCGATGACTACCTGGCGATTGGCGGCTATTCTGCGTTAGCCAAGGCTCTGCTTGAGATGAGCCCTGTGCAAGTCCTTGAAGAAGTACAGAAAGCCAACTTGCGCGGACGGGGCGGCGGTGGCTTCCCTGCAGGTAGGAAGTGGGAGACTACCCGTAATGCCCCCAACGAAGTGAAGTATGTTATTGTGAACGCTCATGAAGGGGAGCCTGGGGCGTTTATGGATAGAGCTCTCTTTCAGGGAAATCCGCATAGCGTGCTGGAAGGCTTGATCATCGGTGCGTATGCTATAGGTTCACATCAAGGCTTCATTTACACCCGGCATGATACTCCGGAGCTAAGAAAGAATCTAGATATTGCCCTTGCCCAGGCGGAGGAGTACGGCCTGCTGGGTGAAAATATCCTTGGCTCCGGTTTCAACTTTAAGGTTGAGGTGCATTTTGATGTCGGGATCTTCGTATCAGGCGAGTCCAGTGCCTTAATGAGGTCAATAGAAGGAAAAGCACCGGAGCCAAAACCAAAATATATCCGTACTTCGGTAAATGGTATTTGGGATAGGCCGAGTAACCTGAACAATGTGGAAACTTGGGCTAATGTGCCTCAGATCATCGCTAAGGGCTCCGAATGGTATAACAGTATCGGGACAGAGCGGAGCAAGGGGACAAAACTCGTATCCTTATCAGGTCATGTATGTAATTCAGCTGTAGTAGAAGTTCCTTTGGGTACCTCGCTCAGAGAAATTGTCTACGACTTTGGTGGTGGAATTCCAAACGGAAAGAAACTTAAAGCGATTCACTTTGGAGGACCCATGGGAGGGACTATTCCCGAGAGCCTCATCGACAACCCGCTGGATTTTGATGTGCTGTCAAAACTGGGAGCTTCAATGGGGGCAGGGGATATGCTGCTAATGGATGAAGATACCTGTTTAGTTGAGGTCGCTAGGTACTTCATTGATTTCCTCTCTGGGGAATCGTGCGGCAAATGCGTTCCATGTCGTGAAGGCATCAGGCAGATGCTTAATATCCTGACTAATATCACTAAGGGCAAGGGAAGAGAAGGGGATATTGAGCTTTTGGAGGATTTAGCTGAGGTACTCGGCGCAGCGGCCCTTTGCTCGCTGGGCAGGAGCGTTCAAAACCCGATATTGAGCATGTTAAAATACTTTAGAGGTGAATTTGAGGCGAACATCAAGGAGAAGCGGTGCCCGGCACATTCCTGCAAGGAACTGATCGC
>DOPS01000272.1:0-2893 GCA_003512645.1 Desulfosporosinus sp. | reverse complement strand
ATGCGGACTGGCGTGTTTTGGCCACTCCATGGACGAGCGGTGGCTCAGCAGAGGACCTTTCGCTCCTGTTACTCACTCGTTATATGATTCCATTTGAAGCAGCGGCTGTCTTGCTTACCGTAGCCTTAGTCGGTGCCGTGATCTTGGCGAAGGGAGTGAAGGAGAGCAAATGAGTTTAGCAAATTTTAGTGTCGGACTTTCGACGTATCTCTTGGTGGGCGCGATGCTCTTTTGTATCGGACTTTACGGGGTCTTTGCCAAGCGAAATATTATTGCAGTCCTGATGTCCATTGAGCTGATGCTTAATGCGGTTAATATTAATTTTGTGGCGTTCAACCGGTTTATTTGGAACGAAAAGATTGACATTCACTATGTGCTGACAGGGCACGTGGCGGCGCTTTTCGTGATCGTCGTAGCAGCCGCCGAAGTGGCGGTAGGACTGGCCTTGATCATTACGATTTATCGTAACCGTCAATCGACCAATGTCGACGAATTAACTTGGTTGAAGTGGTAAGGCATATGAAAGAAAATAACAAGTCAAAGATGCCTTGGATATTTTGCGTCAGACAAGGAGGTATGTTTACCTCATAGCGGGGCTATTAGGTGAACATGCCGACGCAGTATGACACAAAATAGACTGGCATACTGACTGGTTATTTACTTGAATGTGCCGATGAGAGACTATGGAGAAGGTAGGTGTTCAAGGAAATGCATGATCTCTTTCAGTGGGCGTGGTTAATTCCTGCGTTGCCCTTCTTGTCGTTTCTAATCATCGCCTTTATCACGAAGCGATCCAAAGGACTGTCTTCCACAGTGTCGATTCTGGCGATTCTCGCCTCGTTGGGCTTAGCGATAGCGATAGGCCTCGGCGTTATTCAGGCGGGCGAAAAAATTGTGGAACATCCAGCGATCGTAACGGTGAATTGGCTGAGTATTGCGGGGTTAGAGATTGATTTTGGGACCATCATTGATCCCTTAAGTGCTATGATGCTGTTCGTAGTGACCCTAGTAGCCTCGATGGTACAGATTTACTCCTTGGGCTATATGCACGGGGATGAGGGTTTCTCACGGTATTATGCGTACCAGTCATTGTTTGCATCCTCCATGCTGGGCATGGTTCTAGCAACGAACTTGTTACAATTGTTCATTTTCTGGGAATTAGTCGGACTCTGTTCCTATTTGTTAATTGGCTTCTGGTTCTTCAAAGTATCGGCACGGGAAGCTGCCAAGAAAGCGTTTATGACCACCCGGGTCGGAGACTTCGGCTTACTGCTTGGGATGCTGTTCCTCTATACGAAGTTTGGAACCCTGGATTTTGTGGCACTATCCGCCGCCTTAAACACCAATTTTCAGGATGTCTTAGTGGTTGGAACGGCAGGCTATGTGACGATCACGGCGTTCCTGATCTTTATGGGACCGGTGGGAAAATCGGGCCAATTTCCGCTGCACGTCTGGCTCCCGGATGCCATGGAAGGTCCAACCCCTGTGAGTGCCTTGATTCATGCCGCCACCATGGTGGTAGCCGGGGTTTATTTAGTCGCTCGCATGTATTTTCTGTTTGATGTTGCCTCCCCGGAAGCGCTGCAGTTTATTGCAGGGTTAGGGGCGTTTACCGCCATCTTTGCGGCCTCGATTGCCATCGTCCAAGATGACATTAAACGGATCCTGGCTTACTCGACCTTAAGTCAACTGGGCTATATGATGTTTGCACTGGGAGTCGGTTCCTACTCAGGCTCCATGTTTCACCTCATGACCCATGCCTTCTTCAAAGCCTTAATGTTCTTAGGCGCAGGTTCCGTCATTTACGCCTTGCATCATAAACAAAACATTTGGGATATGGGTGGACTTTGGAAAAAGATGCCGATCACCGGAACCACCTTTTTCATTGGGGTCTTAGCCATCTCCGGCATGCCGCCCTTTGCAGGATTCTGGTCGAAAGACGAAATCCTCGCCAACGCCTTGCATAATGGGCATCCCATTATTTATTCAGTCGGTCTGTTTACGGCCTTCTTAACCGCCTTTTATATGTCAAGACTGTTCTTTGTCGTCTTCATGGGACCGGAAAAAGCCGAAAACCATCCTCATGAATCCCCTTGGAGTATGACCATCCCCCTCATGATCCTCGCCTTCTTCAGCGTCTTCGGGGGATTTGTAGCCTTACCCGAGCATAATTTTGCTTACTATGTCCGCTATGGAGAATTCCATCATGAAGCCATCGCCTGGGGCTTAGCCGGAATTTCCGTGCTGGCGGGAGCGCTGGGAATTGGTTTGGCTTACGCTACCTACGTCAAAAAAGCGATCTCAGCCGAGAATGTTGCTGCCCGCTTCCCCTTCGTGTATAAAGTCCTCAAAAATAAATACTATGTGGATGAGCTCTATCTCTGGATCATTCATAACCTCATGGATGGCTTGGGTAAAGTCCTGTACTGGTTTGACATCTATATCGTTGACGGAGTGGTCAATGGACTAGCCCTGATCACGCGCGGCAGCGGCAAGGTTCTCCGTCGGACGAACACAGGACAACTACAAACGTACGCTATGGTGTTCTTTATCGCAGTGGTCGTCATCTTCTTAGTCTTCGCCTTTGGAGAAGATCAACTGACGGCGCTTAAGTTTAACCCCTTAGCAACGCTAGGAGGTGTGAAATAATGTCGGTACTACCAACCGTGGATTCACTATCCCTGCTTCTGCCCTTCACGCTCCTAGCCCCGTTAGTGGCCATGCTCTTGATCGTCTTCTTACCTAAGGAAGAGGCCAAAACCATAAAACTCGTGGCAGCGCTGGGTATGTTCGTGTCTTTGGTGCTCTCTCTTTACGCCTTCTTCACCTATCAATGGGCAGCGGGTGGAATGCAGTTTACCTTAACGATACCCTGGGTTCCGGATCTCGGGGT
>DOPS01000193.1:2284-9757 GCA_003512645.1 Desulfosporosinus sp. | reverse complement strand
TCGCTTAAACGGAAGTTTGCTAATCTGCGTACGTAAAGACGTCGCGCTCGTGTCACACTGCGTCCCGGGCTTGGGTCGGGGAACGAAGAACGAAGGAACGAACGAAGAACGAAGGAACGAACGAAGAACGAAGGAACAGAAGGTTTGGGTGACGGCACATTTCATGTGCACCGTCTGGCATAAGTAGAGCAAGATGAATGCGAGTCAGTGCAAGTCAGGGACGGTTCTTGACTTGTATTTGAAGTGGAAATAATACTTTGGGAGCCAGCACACATTAAATTTTATATCGTCTTGCGTATGCGGATGGGACGAGGAAAGAGACACGGGGGGGAAACGCAAGAACCGTTCCCATTTTCCCTCGGGGGTAGGAGAAGAGCCGGGAACGGATCTTTTTGTTTACTCTTTTGTTCGACAGGATTAACTTGTCTTCGCGGCAGGAAAAAGAAGGAATAAAGCGAAATCAAAATGAATGACGCTACTGAAGGAACGGGGGAATGGGAATGGAAATGGCAATTGAAACATTATAAATATTTATAAAACTCTGTTGATATTTAAGATGTTATTGTGTATGATTATCAACAAGAGGTGTTTTGAAGTGAATTATTATTCAATTGGTGAATTTGCTAAACTCATAGGCAAAACAGAGCAAACATTAAGAAACTGGGATAAAAATAGCACTCTTAAACCTCACCATATTGCTCCCAGTGGCTACCGTTATTATTCTCAGGAGCAACTTAATCATTTCTTAGGCATTAAAAACACCTTGCAGATGAACAGGAAAGTTATCGGTTATTGTAGGGTTTCCTCCCACAAGCAGAAAGATGATCTCAATAGGCAAGAAGACAATGTAAAGACTTACATGCTTGCCAAGGGGTATCAGTTTGAGATAGTTACTGATATTGGGAGTGGGATTAACTACAATAAAAAAGGACTAAATCAACTCATTGATTTAATAACCAATTCAGAGGTTGAGAGAATAGTCGTTCTGTATAAAGATAGGTTGCTAAGGTTGGGGTTTGAACTGATTGAAAACCTATGCAATAAATACGGAACGACTATTGAAATCATTGATTCGACCGATAAAACGGAAGAACAGGAATTGGTAGAGGATTTAGTCCAAATTATTACCGTTAGTTGTAGATTGCAAGGTAAACGTGCTAATAAAGCTAAGAAAATGATAAAGGAGTTACTTGAAGATGATACTCGGAAAGAAAGTTAGATTGAAACCTACAGAGGAACAGGAGCAACAGTTATGGAAGTCTGCTGGAACTGCACGGTGGGCATATAATTGGGCATTAGACAGGCAGGAGAAGAATTATGCTAGTGGTGGAAACTTCATTTCAGACAATGACCTGAGAAAAGAACTAACACAGCTAAAGCAAACAGAAGAGTTCTCTTGGCTTAATGAGGTTTCCAATAACATCCCAAAGCAGGCCATTAAGGATGCCTGTGAAGCCTACAAGAAGTTCTTTAAGCATTTAGCTGAAAAGCCGACATTCAAGAGCAGAAGGAAGTCTAAGCCCTCATTCTACAACGACAACTTAAAGTTGAAAGTTAAAGAAAGTATTGTTCTAATTGAGAAAATCGGATGGATCAAGACTTCGGAACAATTGCCATTAGATCAAAAGTATACAAATCCTCGTATATCATTTGACGGAAAGTATTGGTATGTGGCAGTTGGAATCGAGCAAGAGCAAGTAACTGAACAGTTGACGAGTGAAGTGATAGGCATTGATGTCGGGGTCAAAGAACTTGCAGTCTGTTCTAACGGCATGGAATTTAAAAACATTAATAAATCCCAAAGGGTCAAAAAGCTGGAGAAACGGCTTCGGAGGTTGCAACGTAAAGTTTCTCGTAAATATGAAATGAATAAGGAGGGAAGCCGTTTCGTCAAAACCTGCAACATTATAGAAGTCGCAAAGCAAATCCGGGTGCAACATCGAAAACTTAAGGGGATTAGAAGCAATCATACCCATCAAGCCACTAATGCAATCGTGAAAACCAAACCTTGCAAAGTGGTTATGGAAACCCTGAATATCAAGGGCATGATGAAAAATCGACATCTATCTAAAGCTATAGCCCAACAAAAACTGTACGACTTTAAGCTAAAGCTCCAGTATAAATGTGAGAAGCACAGCATTGAATTCGTTGAGGTAGACAAATGGTTCCCTTCGAGTAAGTTGTGTTCCAGTTGTGGAGCTATTAAGAAAGACTTGAAGTTGTCAGACAGAGTGTATAGATGTGAGTGTGGCTTAGTATTAGATAGAGATCTTAATGCTTCTATAAACCTTTCGAGATATCCTCAATTAGTAGTTTAGTCACTAAAACGACACTACTAATGTGTACGATTCGTTGCATCGGAATTTACGTCTGTGGAGTGTTATATCAAACGAAAGTAGCCTTCGGGCAAAATCGGACACGATGAATCAGGAAGCAAACAGAGCTTTTTATATACTTTTATAAAGTTTTGGCAACGGAACTGTCATGGAGCGTAAGCTTCGCTATGCATGGTGGGTTGTGCTCGTTGTCCTTGTTATTTTGGCGATATGGAAGTTGTTTTTGCCGAATAATTCCGGTGCTGATCTTCATAAAACGGTTTCGAGTCGAGAGATTATTGTCTATGTTGCGGGAGCAGTGGAAAAACCAGGGCTTGTCCATTTACCGGCGGACGCTCGTTTAGATGACGCTCTTAAACAAGTTCGTCTCTTGCCGGAGGCTAATTTAGAAAGCATGAATCCTGCTGAAAAGCTTAAGGATGGACAAAAGGTGTCTGTTCCGTATAAGAGTCTTCCTGCTCCTCAGGGGTCTGCGGAGGGTGGAACCGTGAATTCGGGAAGTAATACTTCTGTGCCTGCACCTGCAACTGCACAGATCAATAGTTCAACTCCGGTAGCTAGTCAAGCTTCGGCAGGGATTACAGCATCGACTGACGGAAAAATAAATATCAATACTGCTGGAGCGGCTGAACTGGACAAGCTGACTGGTATTGGGCCGGCGTTTGCGGAACGGATTATTCAATATCGGACGGAGCATGGACCGTTTGCCCGGGCGGAAGATTTGAAGAATGTCTCGGGGATTGGGGTCAAAACCTATGAGAAAATGGCTTCGCAAGTGACGGTTGGGCCATGAAAGACCCTTGGATTGGTCGAACGGTTGCCATCTTAGTGGGAGGGATTTGCGGATCTTATATCCCAGAACAGAGTCGATTTTTAGTTTTTGGGATTCTGGTACTTCTTGGGGTACGCCTTGTGTTGTGGCGGCCCCGTGATTTTTTTGGTCGAGTGTTTCGTCCGGAGATCCTTTTGCTCGGAGCTAGTCTCTTGCTCGGTTTTGGGTACGGGGCCTTAGCAGAGCGTACTCTGCCTGAACCTCTCATTTTGGACCGGGTGGAGATTGTAGGGTTGATTAAGGATTGGAATGTAAACCAGGACATGGCTGTTGGGATACTGTGCGTTGAGGAAGGAGAATTAAGAGGTCAGGCTTATCGGTTGACGGTTTATCCTAATAATGCGGGGGATATTCCGGGAGAGTGGAAGCGGATTCAGCCCGGGGATTACGTGAGTTTCCACGCGCATTTAGAACGCCCGAAGCCGCTGGGAACACCAGGTGGGTTTGACCGGCGTCTTTACTATGGGGTTCGGGGGTTACGTGGAAGCATAAGTGCTCAAGGGGATGTGGTGCTTCTTGCTGTGGGCGAGCCGAGCTTAACTTGGAAGATTCGCCAGCAGGTTCGAAATCGTCTTCAGGCCTTCGATCCAGAGGAAACGGGAGTATTAGAAGGGATTCTTTTCGGAGATTCTAGTCGGATTCCCGATGCAGTTCAAGAGCGCTACAAAGTGACTGGTGTGCTCCACGTTTTTGCTGCTTCAGGTGCCAATGTGGCTTTTGTGCTGGGGTTTTCCTGGATGCTGCTAAGTTTTTTGCCGAAGGGATTTCGAATTAGCGGAACGATCATGGTACTTTTACTTTATGCTGCGCTCTGTGGAGGGAATGCTCCGATTGTTAGAGCGACAATTATGGGAATTGCATTTCTGCTGGGGCTTTTAGGGCGGGGAAAAGTGGCCACGCTGCGTTGGCTGTTTTTTGCTGCGGTGGGTCTTTTTATCCATAATCCTTTGATCCTTCAAGATATTGGTTTTCAGCTTTCTTTTGGGGCAACCTGGGGTATTATCGTATTAACTCCGCGGATTCTTAAGGCGGAATTTTTCGAAAAGGTTCCTAAACTACTTAGTTTTGCAATTGCCGGGACTCTTGCAGCTCAGGTGGCGACGCTGCCGCTTATGATTGCTGCCTTTCATCGGCTATCGTTGATCGGTTTTTTAGCGAATGTCTTTATCCTTTTCGTTTTAGGCAGTGTGCTGGAAGTGGGCCTTATTGGGGTTATTCTCTCTTTTTATGGTAAGTTATCTGTTCCATTCTTTCAAGTGAGTTTATGGCTTTTAGACGGGGCGAATAGAATCTTAAAGGTGTTGGCAGACTTACCATATGCAGATGTTTGGGTTCTAAACCCGGGGGTACTCTTTTGGCTAATTTGGTATGGTAGACTTGGAACCCTCTTGTGGGGGAGACAAAAGACGCTCTTTTTGCTGAAGGTAAGGTTACTTTTTCTCAGAAGATTGTTTAAAACAATTGCTTCTAAGATTCTAGAACGATGTCCTTTGGAAATTCGTCAAGCAGTGCGACGGAGGCCAGCGCAACGGGCTATTCACCCTGTGTTTAAAGATAGGGTAATCGTCCGAAGTGGTGCAGTGCTACTCATCGTTCTTTTTCTGTGGAGTCCTTGGAATTCACAAAACGATCTGGAAGTCGTGATGATCGATGTGGGACAAGGGGATGCTATCTTAATTCGGACGCCTAAGAAACAAGCCATCTTGATCGATGCTGGACCACGTAATGATCGATTTGATGCGGGAGAACGTATCGTCCTTCCGTATTTATTGATGAAAAGAATCGGGCATTTGGATGCTATGTTAATTACCCATGAACATCAGGATCACATCGGGGGAGTTCGAGCAGTGCTAGCCAATATTCCGACCGATTGGGTAGGGGTTCCTAATGTAGGGGAACGATTGGAAAATGAGGAATGGCAAGAGGGGCTTCCCGTTGAGTTAACCTCTCAGGCTTCGGAACTACGACTGCTACAAGCGGGAGATCGGATTGATCTTGATTCGGGGGCTTGGCTGGATGTATTGGGCCCTCATCAGGTACTTGAAGGGACGCATTCGGATTCAAATAATAGTTCGTTAGTACTTAAACTCAATTACTTAGGACAAAGTATCATGCTAACGGCGGATATGGAACAAGAAGAAATGGAGAACATATTCGAGACAGGCGTGAACTTAGAGACGGATATTTTTAAGGTTCCGCATCATGGGAGTCGATTTTCACTGTACAGAGCTTGGCTGGATAGTATTCATCCCCAAGCTGTATGGATCTCGGTGGGGAAAAATTCGTTTGGTCACCCCTCACGGGAAGTTTTAGAGTATTGGGGGGAACGACACATCCCAGTGTATAGAACGGATGACCATGGAACCCTTCGGCTTTTGTTAGGAAACTACGGAATAGAAATTATTCCTGGTCGCTAATTTGAACGCTCAGATTTAATACATAGAATATTTCCCTTAATTGCCTCTTTGATGTATAAAAAGGAAATACTGGGTAACAATAACAAGGAACATCTCTTTTCTCCTCCTCTTTCTTTTGATCCTCCACAACTTGTGGAGGACTTTTTTTACTAATTCGCCCATAGGAAGTGACCTAAGGGATTCTATGGTTGGGAAAATATCTGGACTTCAGCCATCTATAGTTATAGAACAAAGAAACTTAGGACTTAACCGAGATCAACAGTTGCCTCTGTAACAAGGACAGGGGATTATTTGCGGCTACTATTTGCAACTATTGGTAAACGGTTATACCCAAATTGTAGTATACCTGTTCCAGAAAACAATGTTTGTGAGGGTTGTGGAACTATTTTTTTTGAACGAACGCCTGCGCAATTTAATTACAATCATCCCGAGTATATGTGTCCGGTGTGTAAGGGGCTAGGGGAAGAGTTACAGATTGATGTCGACTTGATTATTGAATTGACTTCAAAAGGTGCAACAGTAATTGTCATTCAACACAATCCATTACTCATAAAACAGGCAGATTATATCATCGAGATGGGACCTGAGGGCGGAGATCTTGGTGGATATTTGTTAAGAGAAGGATGGTTGGATAAAGAGAGAGTTATATTCTAAAACGACTGTCCCCATTACACGCATTACACGCATTACACGCACACGCTGGCTTTTCTCGATGGTCTCTTATAAAATGGGGGGAGGGGGGATCAGATTTGCGTGAAATTGAACGAATTAAGGAAAGTGTAGCAAAGGGAAAGATTGCGCCCGTTTATTTGTGGCATGGGGAAGATCGATTTTTGATTCAGGAGGGGTTGAAGGTTCTTAAGTCGTTCTATTTCTTGACGGATCCTTCTGGAAGCGGGATTGAAGTAGTTAATGCGACTGAGATAACTCCGGAGGAGATTGTTGAACGAGCCAATACGATGTCCTTCTTTGCAAATCGCCTGGTCGTTGTAGAAGAGGTGTCATATTTTAAAGATGGACAGACTGCCGATTTGGAGCCGTTTTTGAAATATTTTGCCAGCCCTAACCTTTCGACGTGTCTTTTATTTATTGCAGAGAGTGTACATAGAGGGAGAAAATTTTATAAGGCGTTAGAACGAGCTGGAGAAATCTTGGAGTTTTGCCCTCCGAAACGAATGCCGGAATGGCTTGCTTGGGTTCAATCAGAATTAAAAGTTCGGGGAAAATCGATGGATGCTCGGGTGGCCTCCTTTTTTATAGAATGGGCGGGACATCAAACGGGTGTTTTAAGCCAGGAATTAGATAAACTTGTGGTTTACATTGGGGATCGTCAAACGATTACGGTGGAGGATATTAAAGGGATTACGACTCGTACTCTTGAAGCATCCATCTTTGATCTTTTGGATGCGGTAGCCATTCGGTCTTCTGCAAAGGCCTTAGAAACTTTAGATGAAGTGTTACGTAAAGAACATCCTTTGAAGGTCTTAACGATCATGGTTCGGCAAGTTCGGCTTCTTCTGGGTTGTAATGCCCTGCGCGAGCGTGGTGGGAATGTGGCTGAAGCCCCTTCGGTGTTAGGGATTTCACCGTTTGAAGCACAAAAGGTTTGGCAGCAATCCGCTAAGTTATCCACCCTAAAATTAGTTAAGGCTTTGAAGGAATGTTTAAATACTGATTTGGCTATGAAATCAGGAGGGGGAGATCCAGGGCAATTGTTGGAAATGATGATTGTTAGGTTTTGCGGAGATTAGGGGGAGGAAGTGGGAGGAAGTGTCTTAGCCCGCTCGCACATCCTACGCCGGTTAGTCATCCTTTTGGGATCACGGCTTCGGCGATACTCTCCACTGGAGACTATCGTGATCCATTTGCTATTCGCTTGTCACTCAGG
>DOPS01000193.1:0-2268 GCA_003512645.1 Desulfosporosinus sp. | reverse complement strand
CTAAGCTAAGACACTTCCTCTAGGCTTGGGTCGAACGGGAGAGGGACGGGGTGTGTGTGGCGCTGTTTGCGTTCTTGAGCAAATGCGCTTGGTGCAAGTTCGGGGACGGTTCTTGACTTGCATTTTGCAAATGCAAAAATGCGCTTGGGGAGATCTCAACATCTAAAAAAGCTATAAAAAAAGAAAGCGATCGATCGCTTTCTTTTTTTATAGCTTTTATGTTTAGCTAACTTGGGCAAAGTGCTTGCTAAATCTTTTGTTAAGACGAGATTTCTTGCGAGCAGCAAGATTTTTATGAATCAAACCCTTGGAGGAGGCTTTATCCAAAGCACGAGTTGCCTTTTTCAAAGCAAGTGCTGCAGTCTCGGAATCTGTGCTGATTGATTCTTCGAAACGACGAAGGGTTGTTCGTAAAGAAGATTTCGCTGCAGCATTCTTAATCGTGCGAACTTTTGCCAACTCAACTCTTTTGATCGCGGATTTAATGTTTGGCACTAATAGTCACCCCCTTTGGTTATTTATTCCTTGTATTGTTACACAAACTACATTTTAACATCTAGGCGCAGATTTATCAAGGAATAATAGGAAATAAATGATATTAATAAATTGCCTGATATTGTATAAACTAAACCTTGTATCTATTAAAACACTTTCTCAATAAAGCTAAATAAATGATTGGAGGGTCAAAAATGTTAGGAGCGATCGTGAGGTTTATTGTTTCGGCAGTGGTTCTGTTATTAGTAAGTTGGATTGTTCCCGGACTTCGTGTGAATGGGTTCATGGGAGCGTTGGTCGCTGCAGCGGTGATAGCGATAGTCGGTTACGGAATTGAAAAAGTGTTTGGAGACAAAATTACTCGCTGGGGACGGGGCTCGATTGGGTTTCTTACTGCTGCAGTGGTAATTTACTTTAGTCAGTTTCTTATTCCTGGGTACATGACAGTCTCGATTATCGGTGCTTTATTAGCTTCTCTCGTCATTGGGATCGTGGATAGCTTTGTTCCAACGACCCTTCGTTAGGGTGCTTTAGCATTTTCCTTTCCCATTCTTTTTCAATGAAAATGCAATTGTTATGTTCTACAGTGGACTTGTCCCTCATACTTCTTCAATAAGAGGAAGGGGGACAAGTCCTTTGTTACGGGAAGATTTTTATCATCGGCAAAAAAAACAATTTAATATTTGGACGATTAAAGCTTGGATGCGTGGGTTTCTATTGGGGCTTGCGAGTTTCTTGGTTATTTTAGGTTTAGTTTATGCTCTGCGCAGCGGGAGTTCTCTTCAATTTGTTCATTTTCTGACTCAACAATCATTTCCTTTTGAAGCAATTTTATTGGAAGGAGCTCCAGGTTATTCTCAACCAGAACGCGCTCGTGTAGACTTGGCTAGGCATCAGGGAGTAGCGGTTAGTCTGTTCTTATTAACCGGTGTCAATATCTCGGATCCGCGAACCTTTTTTTTGGGCTATTTTTCCCATCCGCCACAAGGTCCAGTATGGTTGGGGTGGGCATACAACCCTAATGACCCGGAGTTTGAAGGACCCATTCTTGAGCCAATTGCTACTCAAGTACCCACAGGGAATGAGGATACTGATCCCCAAGATACTTTGATTCCTGGGGCAAAAGAAGTGAAAGTGGGAATTTATAATACACATAATAGTGAGAGCTATGCAGGGGATGGGGGTCTGGAACGACTGCAGGGGGAAAACGGAGATGTAGTGACAGTGGGTGAAACTTTGAAGAAAGCGCTTGAACGGAATGGAGTCGGAGCCGTCCATTCGACACAAATACATGATGCAGTCGATTTTATGAAAGCGTATAGCAAATCGGTGGTTACAGCAACCCAAATGACGAAAGATTATCCTTCGCTGGAGTTTTTAATAGACATTCATCGGGATGGGCTTCCTCGTGGGTTCTCTAAGTCAACGGTTATTGTAAAGGGGCAAAAGACCAGCCGGGTTATGGTGGTCATTGGCAAAATGAATCCGCACTGGCAGAAGAATGAAGCGTTAGCCAAAGAACTCATGGCTTTGGGAGAAAAGAAGTATCCTGGACTCTTTGCTCCCAATATTAGTTATGCTACGGATGCACGGTATAACCAGCATCTTTCTGACGGAGGGTTGTTATTGGAGTTTGGGAGTCAGTTAAATACGTTGGAGGAGGCAAATGGAGCGGCTGAGGCTGTGGCAGAGATTTTGGCTGAGTGGTTAAGGGAGGAAGTTTCTTAGCCCATTCGCACATCCTACGCCTGTAGGTCTTCCTTCTGGGATCAC